>PMIV01000242.1 GCA_003158355.1 Anaerolineaceae bacterium | reverse complement strand
CCGACCGGTGAGTCACTGGCAAAAGCCATGCACGATAAAGGCATGAAGTTCAATCCCGAAGCTGCCCGTGGTAAGCTGATCGATCACCTGCTGGGTGAATATCTGGAGCCGACCTTCATCCAGCCGACCTTCCTGTGTGATTATCCGCGTGATATTTCTCCGCTGGCCAAAAATAAACCCGGCGACCCCGGCACTGTAGAGCGTTTTGAGGGTTTNNGTTGGTGGCATGGAATTATGCAACGCTTTCACCGAACTCAACGACCCCATTGAACAAGAAACCCGTTTCCTGGAAATGGGCCGTGAATATAAAGCCGAAGATGAAGAACGCCACCCTATGGATGAAGATTACCTGCAGGCCATGTCCTATGGTATGCCCCCGCAAGGCGGTTTCGGCATGGGCATTGACCGCTTGCTCATGCTTCTCACGGATCAACATTCCATTCGTGAAGTGATCCTCTTCCCCCACCTTCGCAGCAAAGACGAAGAATAAACAACTGAAAAAAATTGCTCTGATATAAATAACCCGGTTCCTTTTAGGAACCGGGTTATTGGTTAATCTGTTTGTCCGTTTTTACGGCAGAGCTACCGGCTGCCAGGCCGGATCTTTTTCTTCGGATGGGAAATTCGTCAGATTGACCGAGTTTTTACCGTCAACGCCAACAATGTATATTTCGGAATTATCATCGCGGGCGCTGGTAAACAACACCCACTTCGCATCCGGTGACCAGCAGGCAGATGAATCTTTGTTGGAATCGGTTAGTTGAGTTACCGTAGCTCCGCGGCCAACGGTCGTGGCTGTATATATGTTCGTCTTGCCGCCAATGGTGCGCGTATATGCAATCATTGAACCGTCTAATGAAATTTGCGGTTGAGAAACCAATCCGAGACGCCCCGCATTCGAAGACATATCAAATTTCTTTGTACTGGCATATTTGGACCAGGTATCCCGCATCGAAAGGACGCTGAAGTCTGCATAATCCATCACGTAATAAAGGTAAGTATCCTTCGGCGTCCAGGTGGGTGAATGTTCTGCAAAACGCTCACTCAACCGGACCTGTTCAGAGCCATCCGGATTCATCAAAAAGAGCTGCGGCATGCCGTCATCACGATAATAACTGGTAAAGGCAATTTTCTTTCCTGTGGGAGACCAGGCAGCTTCCACATCATCCCCGGCGCGTTTGGTCAGATCCAGTGGGGTCGGGTCACTCTGAGTGACGTCGACTACAAAAATATCTTTCGCAAATGGCGTCCCATTCCTGGCGAATTCCGTGCTGGCACCAGTGAACAACAACTTTGTCCCGTCCGGAGACCAGCTTGGCTGGGATTTGTCGCTAGGCGTGGTGGTTAATTGTTGGAAATTACTTGCCACCAGGTTGCCATTGGCATCTTTCCCGACATCCATTAACCAGACCTGAAAAAAGCCGTCGCTCTGACGGTTACTTACAAAAGCTACTTTTCCGCCGTGTCCAATGCTTTGATCAACCGCTGCAGTCGTAGAAGCGGCTGTATCGATTGGAGTCTGTGCCTGGGTTTCCGCCGCAGCAGGCTGAGTTTCGGGTGTATCGGTCGCCGCAGGCAAGATAATATTTTCGGTAGCAGTTGCAGCTACCGCGGCCGTCTGAGTGGGTTCAGCCGGTGTGCCGCCTATAAATCCCAGATAACTTAATAAGAAATACCCGCCCCCTGCCAGGATCAACAGCGCCACGATACCCACCGCGATCCACAATCCGGTTGGCTTATGCGGCTGCGGCGGGGTTGCAAATGTGGGTGGCACTGTACCATTTGAAGCCGGAGGTCGGGGAGCCATTACGGTTTTTGAAGCATCTACCCGGTTGACAGTCACTTCAGGATGAGTCAGCGCGGTCAAAAATTCTGCTACCGAAGCAAAACGATCTTCCGGTCGGATGGATAAAGCCCGGCTAATAGCGTCAGAAACATATTCGCTCACTGCCGGATTTGCATTTTTCAAGGGTACGTAATCGACCGCGCCCATCATTCGCTGCGCGCTGTCCGCGGGTGGTTTCCCCACCATCAGATAATAGATCGTAGCCGCCAGACCATATTGNNGCCCAGGCTCCTGATTGAGTTTCTTGAGACGCTTCCCCTGTTTTGGCGATTCCAAAATCAACCAGAACAACTTCTCCTGAGGGAGTCAATTTGATATTGGCTGGCTTGAGATCCCGGTGAAAAATCGGCGGTTTGTGATTGTGCAAATAGGTGAGGGCGGTACCCAATTCCACAGCCCAGTTGATGATCAGCTCAGGGTCCATTTTATCGTGGCGTTCCACGATCGTTTTTAAGTCGTCTCCCGGGATGTAATCCATCACCAGGTATTGACAGTCATTATCTGTAAAATAATCGATGACGCGCGGTAAATTGGGATGTTTGATCGACGCCAGTAATCTGGCTTCACGGATGAATTGAGCTGAACTGGTTTCATTCAGGTTATGGTTGATCTTGACTGCGACTGGCGTCTCGAGAGTAAGATCGTCTGCCAGAAAAACTTCACCCATACCCCCTGAACCTAATTGTTTTGTGATTTTATAGCGCTCTTTAAGGATCGTTCCCAGTTCAATCTTTTGCATAGTTTATCCCTTTATTTCTGCGTAGATTGAATTAATAATACACAAAAAAAGAAATTTATCCAAATTATTTTTTATCTCATTTTTAATAATTGCTATTACAATCATTATGCAAGGTGACCATGACAAAAATTCAACGAAGAACATTTTTATTTCTTGAAGTACTCAGCCTCATTGTCCTAGCTCTTTATATCGTCCCCAATCTCCAGGGCGCGGCGAACGTTGAGATGCTCAGCGTTTTTCAACCCGATGAGTATGCCCAGTACCCCTATCTGATCCATATGCTGTCCAACAGCGGGCAGTCAATTATTCAGACCATTCACACTTTTCTCGTTTATGGTCATTATTACTATGGTTACCCATTCTATTTCTTTTCCGGGTTAGCGCTGATTCCGTTAAAGCTGATTCTGGGAGCCAAATGGGCCGCTTCAACCGCCGTCATCATAATGGTTCTGCGCGAAACCATCAACGTGCTGCCCATGCTGATCTCCGTCCTGCTGCTGATATGGATGCAAACCCGATTCCGCTCCACCTGGAAAAGTCTCCTTCTCTTTGTCTTTCTCGAATCGCTGTCGGCTGTGGTCGCCAATAACGAGTGGTGGCACCCCGACAGCCTGCTGGTGCTTTTCTGTGTTTTGACTCTCTTTTTCTTGCAGCGCGACAACCTGCGTTTTGGAGTCAATTTCTATTTGTCTGCTGTTGCCTGCGGATTGTCGATCACCTCCAAGACCCTGGGAGTGCTGTTTTTTACCACCTACTTTGTTTATCTGGTCTACGGCGTCATTTCAAAGAAATTGCCCTGGCAAAAAACCTTTGGCAAAGCCGCGCTTTTCTTGCTGGTCATGGCCGCCACTATCCTGGTTTCCATGCCGCAATTGCTCATGCCCATGGAACGGGCCGAGATTATCGCCGTCTTCAAAGGAAATCTGGCAGAAAACTCCAAGGGCTTCTGGATCAGCGGGGGTGGTCTGGCGCAAAACTGGAGCACTTTCACCGGCTATATTTCTATGTATTACAGTGGTTGGTGGATCTTCGTGCCTGCCCTGGGATTTTTGATCGCCGGCATCATCAACCAGAAAACTCGCCTGCTCTCATTATTGATCGCCACCTGGCTGGCTACCTACTGCGGCTATTTCCTTTTCATTGCCGTGACCTTGCGCCCGCACTATTTTCTGCCTGTGTTCCTGCCTCTTTTCACCTGTTTGGCACTTTTCTGGCCGGAAAACAGTGAGCACGATGTGCAAAAGATCACACAATTTAAAATTAAAGAGACCACCCCGCTCTTCTGGGTGAACGGATTAAGTATAGTGATCCTGGCTGGCGCCGGAATTTTTAATGGTATCGCAACCGGGAATTCTATCCTCCAAATCAATCATGAAGAAACCACCTCGCCGAGTATCCAATTCTTTACACGGGTAAATGAAGCTTACCTGGAGAAGCTGCCTACCGATAAGAATTTCACCTTTTACCGTGACTGGCGCGCTTACGTGGCTCCACAAAACAATTGGAATGTGGTAATGAATTGGGACCTGGCCGATTACAGCAAAATGGACGAACTGAAACCTGCGGTCATTTTCCTAGAGACAGAGAATATCCTGTATTTTTCCGATGCCACTAAATTGAACATCGCTCTGGACGAGACCGGCATGCAGTTGAAATATTACTTTTATACTGACGCCAAAAACGATGCAGTAAAAGGGTATGTGCTGCTGGCTGAGAACAACTTTGGCAAAGCCTTTGCTCGCCAGGATATCTACGATACCTATTTCAAATAATAATTCCGATCTAGACAAGGTTAAAAACAAAAACCCGGCGTTGAACCGGGTTTTTTCATAGAGCGGGCGATGGGATTCGGACCCACGGATATCAGCTTGGAAGGCTGACGCCTTACCACTTGGCGACGCCCGCATTTATCAATTACGAGCCCTTATTATAACCAAAAAGTCAAACTCTGTGAATAACAAAAAGCTGCTATTTTTTAGCAGCCTTCTGTCAATTTCATATATTGTTACTTTTTTGTGAAGTTGATCCCTGAGATCAACCAGCTATCACCGCTTTGATCCATAACCAGTGTCACTGTATACGTATCGCCGTTGAGAGTAGCTTCACCATCCAACTGTGCCTGGTTATTCGTCACATTGTTCGATGAAAACTTCCAGCTATCAAAGGTGCGCGGTTTTGTGAATGCAGCCCAAGCCGTTTGATCTCCGATCTGATCTTGCACACTTTTCGCCAGCATATTCCACGATGTATCATTCTGCTGATCTTTTAACGCCTGCATAAACTCATTGCCGGTTGAATTCACCGTTTTCAGGCTGGAAACTGCACCGCAGGCTGTCACTGCAAACAATAAGACGATCATCATGCCAATGGTAAAAAACTTCGTTTTCATGGGTTTTCTCCTCGTTCAAATAAGATAATTATTATCTTATTATTACAAAAAGAAGGAGAAAAAGCAATCCTCAATAATTCTTCACCGATTAGATATGGATCGCCCTATCCTCGGCATTTTCGGCGGCTTCCATCAGAACCTCAGAGAGGGTGGGGTGCGCATGGATGTTGTCGCCGATTTCGGTGATGGTAAGTTCATTTTTCCAGGCCAGGGTCAGCTCCGGCAACAGCTCCGAAACTTCGGGACCGATGAGATGTGCTCCCAGGATCTCTCCGGTTTGCGCATCGACAAGCACCTTGGCAAACCCGCCGGATTCGCCCAGTCCCAGGGCTTTACCATTGGCAATAAAGGGAAACTTGCCGGCCTTGTAATTCAAACCTTTTTCTTCGGCCTGCGCTTCAGTGAGGCCAAAAGAGGCCACCTGCGGCTGGGAGTATGTTGCCCGCGGCACCATCGTGTAGTTGATGGGGCGGGTGTCTTTACCTGCCATCGCTTCGGCACAGAGTTTGCCCTGAGTGGAAGCCACATGTGCCAGCAGCAATTTGCCGGTGACGTCGCCGATGGCCCAGATGCCAGGAACGTTGGTAGACATGCGCCCATCCACCTGGATGAAGTGCCTGTCCGTCAGTGCTACACCCATTTCTTCCAAGCCCAGGTTGGCAGTATTGGGTTTGAAGCCAATGGCGACCAAGGCCTGTTCGGCTTCCAGAACCTGTTCCCCTTTTTCATCTGCCACGGTCACTTTGACGCCGGCCGGATTGGTTTGAATCGTCTGTACGCGGGTACCGGTCAGCGTCTGAATGCCACGCTTATTGAATGCCCGGGTCAATTCAGCACTGACCTCTTCGTCTTCCAGCGGAGCAATACGCAACAGCATCTCCACCAACGTCACCTTCGTGCCGTAGGCGCTCCAGATGGTGGCAAATTCCAGGCCGATGGCCCCGGCTCCGATGATGACAACTGAAGCAGGGATTTTTTTCTGTAAAATGGCCTCGCGGTAGGTCACCACTTTTTCGCCGTCCACCGGGAAAGCCGGCGGCACGCTGGGCTGGCTGCCGGTAGCGACCAGAATATTATCGGTGCTTAGCTGCTGAGTTTTTTCATCTGCGCCGGTGACCTGCACGGTATTCTTGTTCAGCAGTTTAGCCGTGCCCATAATGACCGTTATGTTGTTTTTTTTCATCAAGAAAGCAACCCCACGAGTGAGGCGGTCNNCGCGACATCAGCGTTTTTCAACAAGGCCTTAGAAGGAATACAGCCCACGTTCAGGCAGACACCCCCCAGCCATTCTTTATCCACGATCGCTACCTTTAATCCAAGCTGTGCAGCACGAATGGCCGACACATATCCACCCGGGCCCGCACCAATCACTACCAGATTGTAATCAGACATTGTTCTCTCCTAAGAGTTCGTATACCTGTTAGATTCCCAAAAACGAAAAAAGAAACACCCAGAAATCAATCCTTACTCTATGGATTATAACAAAACAGACCGTCTGTGCAGGTCGGCCTGTTTTCATCCTTTGAATACTTTTCCAAAGTAAATCGACATTATTTTGGCGTACGCACCAGGGCGTCGCTCATTTTGGCAACCCGTGCGATGGCTTCCACGTCATGCACACGCAGTATATCAGCTCCGCGCACAATGCCGACGGCACAGACCGCTGCAGTGCCCTCCAAACGCTCTTCAGGAGGCAAGTCCAAAGTGTATCCAATGAACGATTTGCGTGAAGGGCCCAACAGCACCGGGTACCCCAGCGCTTTGATCTCATCCAGCCGGTTCACCAACTCCAAATTCTGAGACACAGTCTTGCCAAACCCAACTCCCGGGTCGAGGATGATCTGTTCTGCCTGGATGCCCGCCCCTTTGGCTTTTTCAACCAGTCCGAGCAGATCGTCTTTTACTTCTTCCATAAAATGGGTGTAATTGGAACCGATGTATTGTCCGCCCAGACGATCTTTTAAAATCACTTTACCAGCCTGGCTGCGGTTATGCATTAAAACAACCGGGGCATGGAAATCTGCCACCACCGCTGCCATACCTTCATCTGCCCGCAGTCCCCAAATGTCGTTTACCCAGTGCACACCATTAAGCAAGGCTGCTTCAGCGACTGATGCTTTATAAGTGTCCACCGAAAGTAAGATATTCAATTT
>PMIV01000254.1 GCA_003158355.1 Anaerolineaceae bacterium | reverse complement strand
AAAACAGTGGGAGGCAGGGGGATGGGGGTGCTGGTGGGTGAGGGGGTGGGGCCGGGTGTGATGATTGTGGGCTCCGGCGTGGCAGTCTTTTGGGCAGCCAGTGTGGCTTGAACGGAGGTGCCGATGGCATTAGGCGTACCCTGCCCGGGGACAAAGAGGGCGTCTTGCGGTGGAAAAAGTTTGTATTTGACTGACGCGTAGATTTCCTGGGCGTGATAAGAGACTCTCTCCCAGACTGGAGGCAAAAATAGAATGATGCCTCCCAGGATGACCACAACCAATAAGCCGATTATGAGGGCGTTGCGTTTTTTATACATAAAGAGATTATATCATCCGCAAAAAGAATAAATTTAACCAATCAAAGGCGTTGAGATCGGGTAAATAAAACCCCGGAGTAAAAAAATCACTCCGGGGTCGTATACGGTCAGCAAAGCTGCCGTTTATTTTTCGGTGAACTCGCCGTCTACTACATCGCCTTCAGGTCCGCCCTTGTTTTGCTGCGGGTTGCCCGGGTTTTCAGCTTCAGGTTGACCGGTGGGTTGGGGACCAGGTTGAGCCGCGGACTGCATTACCTGAGAATACAGGGCCTGTAACTCATCCGTTAATTTACGGATGCTGGCCACGTCTTCTCCGGCCAAAGCCGTGCGCAGTTCCTGAATCTTGGCGGTCAGGTTGCTGGTTTGAGCTTCCGGCAGTTTGGCACCCTGATCTTTGATGGATTTCTCCACCTGATAAGCGGCATTATCACCCAGGTTGCGGGCTTCTGCCAACTCTTTGCGCTTCTCATCTTCAGAGGCATGTGTCTTGGCTTCTTGTACCATGCGCTCGATATCGTTCTTTTGCAGGTTGGTCGAAGCTGTGATGGTTACTTTTTGTTCGCGGCCGGTGGCTTTATCTTTCGCGGTGACGTTGAGAATGCCGTTGGCATCAATATCAAAGGTAACCTCAATTTGCGGTAGACCACGCTGTGCAGCGGGGATGCCTTCCAGGCGGAAGCGTCCCAGGCTCATATTATCCGATGCCATGGTGCGTTCGCCTTGCAAGACGTGAATATCCACGGCAGTCTGGCTGTCTTCAGCAGTCGAGAAGATCTGCGATTTGCGGATTGGAATGGTCGTGTTCCGTTCGATGACCTTGGTCATGACTGAACCCATGGTTTCGACACCGAGAGAAAGCGGGGTAACATCGAGAAGCAAAATATCTTTCACTTCGCCGCCCAGCACGCCGCCTTGAATGGCCGCACCAATGGCTACTACTTCATCGGGGTTGACGCCTTTATTCGGCTCTTTGCTGATCAGTTTGCGAACCAGATCAACGACCTGTGGCATACGGCTGGAACCACCGACCAAAACCAGTTCATCCACTTGCGCAGCAGTGAGGCCGGCATCTTTGAGCGCGCTTTCAAACGGTTTCTTGCAGCGGTCCAGCAGGCTGGCCGTCATCTGATCAAATTTGGCACGGCTCAATTTGAGCTGCATATGTTTGGGGCCGCTGGCATCTGCGGTAATATAGGGCAGGTTGATCTCAGTTTCCATCACAGTAGANNCCCTGCTCGCGTTTGAATTCGTCGCAGGCCCATTTGACGATGGCTTCATCCCAATCATCGCCGCCCAGGTGAGTGTCACCGCTGGTGGATTTGACTTCAAAAACGCCGTCGCCGACTTCCAGGACGGAAACATCAAAGGTACCGCCGCCCAGGTCGAAGACGAGGATCTTTTCGTTTTTCTTCTTATCCAGGCCATAGGCCAGAGCAGAAGCCGTGGGTTCGTTGATGATACGCAAGACTTCCAAACCGGCGATTCGGCCGGCATCTTTGGTNNGATCATGGCCGAGATCTCTTGCGGAGAATAATCGCGGTTGGTCGCCGGGATGTGAACACGTGCATCCTGAGTGGGACCCGCAACTACCTGGTAGGGAACCATTTTGCGTTCAGTTTCTACTTCGTCAAAACGACGCCCCATGAATCGTTTAATGGAAAATACGGTATTTTCAGCATTAATAATGGATTGGCGTTTGGCTGTTTGCCCGACCAATCGTTCGCCGTTCTTGCTAAAGGCAACGATGGAAGGACACAAACGGGAACCTTCAGCGGTTGTGATCACGACCGGATCACCGCCCTGCATAACGGCAACAACAGAGTTTGTAGTACCGAGGTCGATACCTATAATTTTAGACATTGAAAAACTCCTCAAATCAAAGATTGCTTGCTTACTGGCTTAAGGTTACTCCCCAAATGCAAGAAAAATATTAACATGTTATTTGAGTTTTATTCACAATAGAAAACTCATTCGGCGGTCGAAAAAAAACCGAAAAACCCTCATGCTATAATGATTTTTGCAGGAGTAAAAATGAAGAAACGTTTCCTTTTTGCTATATTATTTTTGATCCTTTTAGTCTCAACAACCGCGCTGGCTTTCGCTCCGCAAGGGGTGGAGGCACAAACTTCAGCAGCCAATGTAGTTTTGGTGAAGCTGGATGGCCCCCTGACCCCGACCTGGAAAGAGATCTTGCAGCGCGCGATCGATATGGGAAGTAAATCGCAGGCATCTGCCGTGATCGTGGAATTGAACACCACCGGCGGCAGCATCGACCTGATGAATGACTTGATCCAAAAAATATTGGCCAGCCCGGTTCCGGTAGTGGTATATGTCTCCCCGCAGGGCTCGATGGCGGCTTCGGCCGGGACACTGCTGGTGCTGTCCGCGAAAGTCAGCGCTATGGCGCCCGATACTATTCTGGGGGCAGCCAGCCCGGTGGGGTCGCAGGGAACGGATCTCTCTTCGACAGAACAGCTAAAGACAAAAGAGGCGTTAAAAGCCACGGCGCGCTCTTTGATCGCCTGGCGCGGCACGGATGCGGTGACGTTGGCAGAACAGGCCATTGATGAAGCCAAAGCCGCGAGCGCAGAAGAAGCCAAAAAAGCCGGGCTGATCGATATTATTGCCAAAGACCAGGCCGATCTTCTCAGCCAGTTGGATGGGCGGGTGGTGAGCCTCAACGGCAGCCCTGTCACCCTGCGTACCAAAAACGCGCTTCCCTCAGAGACCCCCATCACCCCAGTGGAGGCTGTTTTGGGGCTGTTAACCAACCCAAACATCGTCTTCATCCTGTTAGCGATCGGGGTTCAAGCTATTTTGATTGAGATCACTACTCCGGGCGGTTGGGTGGCCGGTTTTGTGGGTGCTGTACTTCTGGCGCTTTCTATCTATGGGATGGGATTGCTGCCGGTCAATTACGTGGG
>PMIV01000292.1 GCA_003158355.1 Anaerolineaceae bacterium | reverse complement strand
CCCGGTGTCTTCGCTGCCGGAGAAGTGGGCGACCCGGTGTATAAGCAAGTGATCACCTCGGCAGGGTTAGGGGCAGCCGCTGCCATGCAGGCAACGAAGTATCTGGAAAACTTAGAATAATAAAAAAACCCGTGATTTTGAAATCACGGGTTTTTTGTTCGGATAAAGATCGGTCAGGGGGTCGCTGTTGGGTTTGTGCCGCCGTTTGTACCCGCCCATCCGAAGACGCGCATGGCGCTGGTGGCTCCATTGGTGGCATAGATGGGGGTGCTATCTGTGTTAGATCCAGTCTGGCGGGCTGCAATGACCCACCAGCGGAAGATATGACTGGTGTTATCCAATGGCCGCAGACTTACCGGAACATTCACCTTGGTATCTTTCACATATTGAACGTTGCGTTTTGTGCCGGTAGAAGAAACATCTTCAATTGTTACCATGTAGGCTTCGTCATCACGAAGAGTACCTACCGAAGACCATTGTAAAGTGATGGTATCTGTGATGTTTGAATAAACAATGCCATCATTGGGCAGCAGCAGGTTAGCCGCAGCATAGGGTGGCGGTGTTGTCGGAGTGGGAGTAGGCCCTGAAGTTGGCAGGCGTTCACACAAAGGCAGATTTAAGTGTTCACCGACCCAAACATTATCTGAGGGCAGGTTATTGTAATTTTTGATCGATTCGATGCTGATGCTGTAATTTGCAGAAATGGAACTTACCGTGTCATTATCTTTGACGACATAGGCCACAGTCTGGCAGGCAGAAGTGGTTGCCTGAGCTGCGCTTAAAGTACCGGTGGGTTGTGCTGTTGCAGTCGGTGTTGGTTGCGGAATTTTAATGACCGTACCTGGATAGAGAGTGCAATCGACGCCAAGATTATTGAGGTCAATAATGCTGTTGGTGGATACTTTGTAATAAGCGGCCAACACGAGGCAGCTATCGCCGGATTTAATTGTATATTGGACTGGGGGCAAAGGGGTAAAGGTTGGCGCCAGAGTTGGTTCTGTAGTTGGTTTGGAAGCCGTTATTGTTGGCGTTACTGTTAGTGTAGGCGTTGCTGTTCCATTAGCAACATGACCAGTACCCTGCAGAATGAGGAAAATGATTGCCGCACCCAATGCAAGGATGAGGACGATCAACCCCAAAGCAGCCGGAAGGCTTAATTTCAATTCAGGCAGACGAGGGCTCTCCACCGGATTGGACTGGACTGGTTTAGTGGAAGTGGGAACTGAAAAATTCCGTCCGCACACCAGACAGCGCGTTGCATTTTCACTTAATCGTGTACCACAGGTAGGGCAAACTTTTGTATTTGAATTTGTATTTTCTGGGCTCATAATAGTTTTTTTNNCCTGCTCCCAAAGCAGGTGCGCTAACCGGACTGCGCTACACCCCGTGCAAATCATTTCTGAAAAGCGAGTGCAAAGATACGCGCTTTTTCCGATAATACAAACTAATTGTCGTATTTTTGTAAGATATTTTAAACATTCAAGTTGAAGCACATACAAATTGCTGACAACTAAACACATAAAAATGGCAGGTATTTATATTCATATTCCATTTTGCCGCCGCAGATGCGGTTACTGTGATTTTAACACATATGCCGGATTCTCTCACGCTATTCCTGCTTATGTCAAGGCCTTATGCCGGGAAATCGAAAGTGTAGCAAGTTCTCAAAAAGACAACTCTCCAATTCAGACAATTTTCTTTGGGGGTGGAACACCCTCACTGCTTAATATTCAGCAATTTGGTGAAATATTTCAGCATCTACATGATTCCTTTGATATTGCAAAAGGTGCTGAAATTTCTCTGGAAGCCAACCCGGGAACAGTCAACCAGGAATATCTCGCTCAGTTGCATCAGCTCGGGTTTACGCGGATCAGTTTTGGCATGCAGTCCACGCATCCGCAAGACCTGGCAGTTCTGGACAGGCAGCACCAATTCAGCGATGTAGTCAATGCGGTGGCATGGAGTCAGTTAACTGGATTCAGCCATATTAACCTGGATCTGATCTTTGGTATTCCCGGGCAGAGTCTCTCACGCTGGCAAGAAACCCTCCACCTGGCAGCCGGGTTCAAGGTGGATCATCTTTCTCTCTATGCGTTGACCATCGAAGAGGGGACTCCGTTGGCGCTGTGGAATAAAAAAGGAATGCTTGAGATCGTTGATGATGATCTAAGCGCGGAGATGTATCAGACCGCGACAGATCAATTGCGATTGGCCGGGTTTGAACAATATGAGATCTCGAATTGGGCGAAAAAGCGTGCTGATGGTTTGGATGCACGCTGCCGGCATAACTTGAACACCTGGCGTTACCAACCTTATTTTGGATTTGGAGCAGGCGCTCATGGGTTTATTGGGCATACGCGAACTGCAAACGTTGAGCCAATCCCGGTTTATTTGACCAGAATGCAGGATCCTATTGGAGCCTGGCCTGCAGCAGAAGAAGTGGAAGAATTGACGCTTTGGGAAGAAATGCAAGAGTGGATGATGGTTGGACTGCGGTTAACCAATGAGGGTATTTCTCAACAGGTTTTCCTGGACCGATTTGGTATTCCATGTGAAGCAGTTTTTGCGAAACAATTGAACAAATGCATTCACGCCGGCCTGCTTGAAAAAATGGGCGATCAGCAAGACCGCCTCCGGCTGACGCCGCGGGGTCGTTTACTGGGAAATCAGGTTTTCATGGAATTTGTAGGGAACGATCCACCCGGGGAATTAAACCTCGATCAATAAACCGTTACTTCAGTTCCGTGGCCCAGTGTGCTCATTTTTTTCGGATCGGCAGCGGGGGTTAGCCAGCGGAAAAGCCATTTGGCTTCTTCGGTGAGCATGTTGATACAGCCGTGGCTCATGGGGACCCCAAAATTATGGTGCCAATGGGTGCCGTGGAATGCGACGCCAATTTCCCAATCGAAGAAGGAAGTCCAGGCAACTCCCGGAATCGTATAGGTTTCCGGGTCGGTCGATAAGGTCCAATCGCCCATATGCTTGGAGATCATTTTGTCTTCCACATAGAAGGTACCGGTCTGTGTGTTCCAACTGATCTCTCCAACCGGATGATAGTTGAGTCCGGAAGATATTTTTGTTTTAAGCACGACCACCGAATCTTCGGTAGCGGTGAGTTCTTGTTTTTCCAAGGAGACTTCTACTTTTTTCTTATTAGCGGGAACGCTGGCGGAGATGGGGGTCATTTCGTTGTCCGGGATCAGACGCACATGCTGGGCCGGTACATAATAATCCAATGAGTCTTCCATCAACATCTCATCTTTGATGCGGTACCAGGGTTCTCCATCCGGGCCTTCCACCAATTGGGTCACCCAGTGAGTGGTGGAATAATACAGGCGGTAGAGCTGGGTCCAGACGCCTTTTTGACGCTGCAGGTAGCTCTGTGTGAAGGGCACAGTGATCTCAGCCGCGTGCATGGTATCGCCCAGAGATTCAACAACCGGGTTCAAATGTGCCTGCACTCTTTGCGTGTAAGCGGAATTGATGTACCCTCCCCAAACTTTGTACCACAACGGATTTGTAAAAGGCTTTTTATCCGAGATGACTTCACTGTAGATGTGAAAGATCTCATCATGGTAGCGCTGAAATTTAATCTGACTGTCTTCGTCTGGCTGGCTGTAAACACTGATCGACTCCGCAGCGGCCACACGTGCCAGATTCTCTCCATCAATTAATTCTCCAAAGTTGTAGGCTGGTTTAAACGCTAAACCGGCCAAGCTGAGGGCGCCTATTTTTAAAAAGTCGCGACGAGATATTGTTGTATGCATTGCTAGATATTATACCAATATAATTCGCACTAGAATGGTCTAATTATTGGGTTTGGAATGTTCCTTTGATTGATCTTTTTTAGGAAACCAGGGTATAAACGGACTGGTCGATTCCATGTATTCTTTGTATCCGGGTTTGCTATTGGCCAATGATTTTTCCAGCAATGCCACACCGGAAACTTTGATCAGGAACAACGTCATGATGATCGGGCTGAAAATCGTCCACCAACCACCGGCAGCCAGCGCCAGCAGATAAAATGCCCACCATTGCGCCGAATCGCCAAAATAGTTGGGGTGACGGGTGTAATGCCATACCCCTGTGTTCAAGAGTTTTCCGTGGTTGCCGGGGTTGGCCCGGAATTTTGCAAGCTGCGTATCACCCAGCGCCTCGAAAAGAAATCCAATGGCCCAAAGGATTATAGCCAGGCCATCTACCCAGGTAAACGGTGCGCTCACCCGGTAATATTGGGCAGCCAGCAGGGGAGTAGAAATAACCCACATTAAAAGGCCTTGCAGCAGGAAAACCTGAAAGAGGCTTTTGATCCACCAGATCTTCCCGGATTGTTCGCGCCACTTTTGGTAGCGGAAATCTTCGGGTTTTCCCCAATTGCGCGTGAGAATGTGCAGCGTGAGGCGCATTCCCCAGATCGTTACCAGGGCTAAAATGATCAGTTTGCGCAGTAGGAATCCTTCGGGAGAGATGAAAAAATATAACCATGCAGAAATTACAAAACCGGCTCCCCAAAAAATATCTACGATGCTGGAGTTCTTCAAAATCAGGCTGACCAGCCATAATAAAACCATCAATCCAAAAATCACTCCACCGCCAGTAAGAAATAGGGACAGGAAATTCATTTATGTACTCCTTTCGATCAAACGGTAACAGCTACAAAACCAATGACGTCAGGCCCCAGGTGCGCCCCCAGTACGGGAGTGACGTTCATGGTGTAATAATGTTCAGGATCCGGAAAATACTGCCGGCTTTCTGCGAAAAGCAGGTCTACCCGCTCTTGTGAGTTGGTATGCACAATTGCGAGCTGTTCGAGCGGCCCCAGCGATTTGAGAATATCGAGCATGTGTGTGAGAGAGCCTTTGAATGTACGGGCTACAGATGTAGTAATTTTTCCCTGATTCATCTGTAAGATCGGTTTAATTTGCAGAAGGCTGCCCAGCTTGGCTTTGATCTGCGAAACCCGTCCGCTGCGTTGCAGGTAGGTGAGTGAATTGGCAGCCGCAAAAGTATATGTCCGCTTGCCAACGTCGGTCGCGATTTGCAGCACTTCTTCCAGCGATTTACCTTCTTGAGCGGCTTTTGCGGCAGCTTCCACGACCATTCCGGTGCCCAGGCTCAATTGGCCGGGGTCAAAGGTCTGGATCAATTTATTTTCCATTGCTTCAGCCGCCAGGCTGGCAACGTTATAGATCCCACTCAGAACCGTAGAAATATGAATTGAAAGGATGGCGCTGGCGCCTTTATCCAGCAGCTCCTTATAGGCTTTGGCAAATGTGCCGATTGACGGAGCGGAGGTTGTAGGCGGGGGATTGTAGTTGGGTAATTTTTCGTAAAATTCCTTGCGAGAAATGTCCACTCTATCCAGGTAGCTTTGATCGGGAAAATTGATATAACAAGGGATTACCGTAATGTCGTATTTTTTTATTATTGCATCAGGCAAATCGCAGGTAGAATCTGTCACAATTTTTAGCATATTTTCCCTCGGATTCCATATCAACCAATCATTATCTTAATTATAAAGATATATTTATGATTCAGTAAACGATGTATAAGGTTAACAAAAAAACGTTCGGGAAGAAAAATCTTCATCCCGGACGTTTTTTTCTCTGAAAAAGGTTAAATTGATTGATTCGGATCTTTTTTCGAGTTTTCGATGGTAGAAATACCGTTTTTTACCTGGTTGGCGATCTTCTCTGTCTCTGCCTGCATTTCTTTCAGCGTTTGCAGCACATATTCATCCGCATCACGTTTCATCTGCTCACATTCTTGGCGCGTCTGGGCAATGATCTGTTCAGCACGGACCTGGGCAGCCTGGGTGATCGGGTCTTTCTCTGCCATCTTGTCCGCTTTTTCGCGGGCCAGGGCAATGGTACGGTTGGCTTCTTCCTGTGCCTGGGCGAGGATACGATCTTTTTGCGAAAGCTGCTGCTGAGACTTCTTGATCTCTTCAGGGATGGCAATACGCATCTGGTCGATCAAATCCAACAAACGATCTTCGTCCATGACGACACTGTGAGTGAACCAGATAGGTCTACTCTCGTTGAATAATTCTTCCAGACGATCAATCAGATGCAAAATATCCATAAAAGCTCTCCTGCAAGTAAATTATACATTATTTGCATAATTAATCGTTGCAATGTTTGCGCCGGATTTATTTTACACCTTTTGATAAAAAACTCTTTTAAGATTTAATTATGTGAATAGCTTATATAATTTATCCCTAAAAATAGGGTTTAGGGGTTCAATTATTTTTATACGTAAATTAAAATGGTATTGAAATTTCCCCGAAATTCAATATACAATTGAATATATTATATTCCATTTGATAGGGAGGAAACTACTATGCCTTGGGATTTAACTTGGTTGGAATTTTTCAAAGGGTTTTGGCCAAACTTTGTTGCTGCTATTGTTACAGGTGGAATAATTGGTGTATTTTTTTCATGGTGGATAACAAAGAAGATTGGAAATGAATTAAATACCAAAGAAAGGCAACTTGTGATACTTTCAGAAAAGCTTGAAAAAAATATTAAAACTGAACAATATTATCAAATAATTCAGACAGAAATTGATAAGGTTAATAAGACTACTGCAAATACCTTACCCAGTATTTCCCTTAAAACATTTTTAGATGTTTCTTTAATCTCATTTGATTGTCCTGTTTGGGATATATTAGAAAAAAGTGGTGAACTACCAAAATATCTTACTCCAATAGATATAAGAAAAATGGTTAAGTATTTTTATTTAATTAATATTTCTACTAAATTAGCGAATGGAATTTTCGAAATTATCAATAATTCGAATGAATACAGGGATATCCAAAAAAGAACCTTCCCTATTATTCAAGAACTAATAACATCTCTTGAAAACTCAGTCGCTTTAGGTGAAAGTCTTATTTTAGAAATTGACTCTCAATTGCTTATTCTTCGAGAGGAGAAAAAAGTAATAAATACAAATATTGAAAAATTATCAAAATAGGTAAGCAATAAATTCTTATCTAAAAGAGTCAATTAAGTGAAAGTAAGTGTATATGGGATCAAACTTTTTGTCTTCGCGTTTGATTCTCAATCCCGGGTGGATTGGGTGAGAACCACCGGATGATTATCCCCAAGTTCTGTAAATTTGCGGATCAGCGCCTGCTCAACGGCTTTTGGAACCATTGAGGAGATATCACCGTCCAGAGAGGCGATCTCTCTGACTGTGGTTGAAGAAAGGAAGGTATGTTCCTCGCTGGTCATCAGGGCAAGCACTTCTACATCAGGTTCCAGGCGGTGGTTGGCCAGGCCCATGCGGAACTCATATTCGAAATCTGAGAAGACACGCAGCCCGCGGACAATTACCTGGGCACCGATTTTTTTGCAGAATTTTACCGTCAGGCCTGAATAACCGACCACTGTGATCTTGGGGTAACCTTTGAAAACTCCTTCAACCAGGGCGATTCGCTCTTGGGGAGAAAACAAAAAACTTTTCAAGGGTTTATCGTAAACAGCCACATAAAGTTCATCCACAAGTTTAGAAGCACGAAGCGCAATATCAATATGACCATTATGAATTGGATCAAACGAACCAGGGAACACCGCTCTAATCATTATTTATCCTTAACTAATATCACTTGTAGTAATTTGCCAGAACTCGCCCAATTTTTCTTGCAGCATGCTATTTTCATCATTTGAAAGATCGGGATCCTTCTTATACAGATCGATGGCAAGAGCACGGGCTTTTTCGATCGTTTTGATGTCTGTAAAACTGGCCATTCTTAATTCTGCGAAACCCGACTGCCTGGAACCGATAAAATCTCCCGGCCCGCGCTGCTGCAAATCTTTTTCTGCCAGCACAAAGCCATCATTGGTTTCGGTCATCACTTCCAGACGCTCATTTTGCAAGGCATCTTCATTATCCGGGATTAGCAGACAGTAAGATTTGTGCTCGCCACGACCCACCCGGCCGCGCAGTTGATGCAGTTGGGCCAGGCCAAAATGGTTGGCGCCTTCGATTAACATAACCGTGGCATTCGGGATATCCACACCCACTTCTACTACCGTTGTAGAAACCAAAATGTCGAATTGCCTGTCGCGGAACTGGCGCATTACATTTTCTTTTTCATCCGCTTTCATGCGGCCGTGCAGCAGCCCCAGCTTCAGGTTGGGGAAGATCTCACGCTGAAGATAATCGTGGTCTTCTACGGCTGCTTTCGCTTCATCATCCTCTCCCTTTTCGATCAGGGGGTAAATGATGAAGGCTTGTAGCCCCTGCTGGATCTGGGAAGAAATGATCTGATAAGCGCGTTCGCGCTCCATGGGGTGCAAAATATGGGTTTCCACCGGGATGCGTCCCACCGGCATTTCATCCATGATCGAAAGATCGAGGTCGCCGTAAAGCGTCAGCGCCAGCGACCGCGGGATGGGAGTGGCCGTCATCACGAGGAGGTGAGGAGTATTGCCTTTTTGACGCAGTTCAGCCCGCTGCGCCACGCCAAAGCGGTGCTGCTCATCGATGACCACAAGCTGTAGATTTTTAAATTTCACCTGGTCTTCAATGAGCGCATGGGTGCCGATAAGCATTTTTACTGTGCCGTCGTCAAGCGAGCGGAACAATTCTTCGCGTTCTTTCTTGGGGGTATCGCCCGTCAACAAGCGAATTTCTTCGGGGCGGAGGGGAGATTCTTCCGCCATGGCGGCAGTTAATTTGGTGAGCGTATGAAAGTGCTGTTCGGCCAGGATACTCGTAGGCGCCATGAGAGCACTTTGGGAATCCGCGCCGGCAATGATACAGGCAGCCAGTACGGCAATGATGGTCTTCCCGGAACCGACATCCCCCTGGATCAAACGATTCATGGGTTTAGCGGAGTTTAAATCTTCACGCACCTCACCGAGGACTTTTTTCTGTGCATTTGTAAGGGTAAATGGCAGTTGAGAAATCAGAGCATTCAACTGATCTTCAGGCAGGGAAAAGCACTGCGCCGAGCCAGACTGCCAATTTTGTTTTTGTTGTAAAACCCCTAACTGCATCAAGAATATCTCATCGAAGGACAAACGTTCCCGCGCCGATTTGAGCAAACTCTGGTTTGCCGGATAGTGAATTTGATGCAGGGCCACCGAGAGATCAATGAGATTGGCAGATTTTTTAATGTCATTGGGAAGGAAATCAAAGATCTTATTCCCATAGAAATTGATGAGTTCGTGAATATCTTTTCGCAACGTGGTCTGGCTCAATCCTGCGGTCAGCGGATAGACAGGAATGATGCCATTGGTGTTCAGATGGATCTTTTCCAGCGGCTCAAAATCGGGATCACGCATCTGTAAACGACCCAGATACATATCCACTCGCCCGGAAATGACCAATTGTGTGCCATGCTTAAATTGGTTCTCCATGTAACGGGCCACATCCGCACCGTAGCGGAAAAAGAGCAGACGTAAAAAGCCGGTGCCGTCGCTGACAATAACCTCGACCCGGGTCATATTCTTTCCTTTGATCTGGGTGGCGATCATGCTCTGAACGGTGGCAATAATGGTCAACTCATCTCCAAGCTGCAGACGGTTGATCGGTTTTAGTTGACTGTAATCATCATAACGGCGGGGAAAATAATAGAGCAAATCACCCAGAGTCTTCACACCAAGAGCGGCATAATGTTTAGCCAGCTCAGGGCCAATTCCCCGGATAGTCGTTATAGGAGCTTTTAGGCCGGGACCGGAAGGTCTATGAGGTACTACCACAGCCGGTTGAATGGGTACATACGGCCGAGGCTCTGCCTCTACCTTCTTTTCTGTGACCGTTTCTTGTGGTTGTGGTTTAGTTGTAAAAAAAACTGTTTCCGCTTTGGTAATTTTTTGATCTTCCGGGTAGGCAGTTTTTAAAACAGCCACCAGGTCGATCACTTTAGCGTAGCGCCCTTCTACAGGAGCACTGCTATAACCTTCCATTGCAGATTTTATGCCAGTCAAAAGATCATTGGGCACTTTATCTGCGGTAGCTTCAGTTATCCAAGTAGGAAGAAATTTTTCGAGACCACCAATGATGGCACGATCTGTATACTTGAATTGTTGAGCTTCGAGAGTAAGTATTTTAATAAGTTTGTCGATAGAAGCAAGCATGTTATTATTTTACCCCAAAGGTGAGAACAATCTTTTTATAATGTTGAAATATTGAAGGTGGGACTTTAGTTATTTTCCATGACCACCATGCCAAAACCGCGCGGTCCAAATAACGCGGAAATGAATGGATTGATAAGATGTTCTGTATAAGAAGTATCGGGGAAAAATTCATCCAAATGCTGATGCAAAAGTTTGGATTCATTGATCGCCGGCGCGGCAGGCTGAATGAAGGCTACTTGGCGCAAATCATCAAATTCATCGACAAATTCAATAAAATAATCGATTGCTGACCGTTGATTCTTTACTTTTTGCAATGGATTTAATTTGCCATCTTCCATGACAAAAAGGGGGAAAAGATTCATCATTTCACCAACAGTTGATTGACCAATATCCAGAATTCCCGCAGAATGTAGATAAGACAGGTTGGGTGTGCAAAAGAGCGTATATATATGAGGAATGATCAGTCGTAATTTTATTTCTATTTCATCTGCCGGCAGGTTTTTATTGATCAAATCAGAGGCGTATTGAACCAGCAGTCCCAATCCGAGCGACGAATTTTGAGAATCGATGATATGAAGGTTCGCATGTCCATGCAGGGAAGTGGTAATTTTCTCAGCTTCCTGGTAGAGGGGGCTTATCTCCTTCGAGAGAAGCAGAATGAAAATGTCATCATAGAAGGGCAACGCTTCAAAAAGGGTGGAATATACCGTTTCTGTAGTCGGGGCAATGATTTTTGGATAGAAATGGGAATTTGTATATGCAGGTAATTCGTTCACTTTAGGAGGTGGATTGATGCTCTCTCCAGAATCTATATAGACAACCTGGTTTTGCAAGATCTTTAAACAAATCTTTCCGGGAAAACCCGGAAAAGAAAATTGCGCAGAGCTATCTGTGATGATGCAAGTAGAAGACATGTTTATTCGATACTTAGAATCATGAAATAGTGGGGTTGTCCGCCCTCATGAATTTCAACTTCGATCGAAGGAAAAGCCGACTTTATTTTTTCGGCGATCCGGTCAATTTCCGGCTCGGTAATATTATTTCCATAGAAAATGGTAATATGTTCGCGGTTCTGTATTTCCATTTTCTCAAGCAATTTCAATACAGCAGTTTCAATATCGTCTGCAGAAATTGCCAATTTTTCATTTTTTAATCCAATGATCTTGCCATCTTCAACATGAACACCATCAATTTCAACAGTGCGCGTAGCAATGGTTATTTCTCCGCAATCCACTTCAGTGATGGCTTCATTCATTTCTTCAAACACATCTGTTGGGTCACCCTCGGGGACAAGGCGTAATAAAGCGGAGAGTCCCTGTGCAATATTATTACTGTGGACAACCATGACATTTTTCGTGCTTAATGTTTTTGCCGTATCTGCTGCAAGAATAATATTTTTATTATTCGGAAGAATAATGATATTTTCTGTAGGAAGATCTTCAAATGATTTAAGGATCTCTTCGGTGCTGGGGTTCATTGTCTGTCCGCCGCTGACGATCGCAGCGACACCCAGGCTGGCGAAAATCTTCGAAATTCCATCTCCCGGTGAGACGGCAATGACTGCAATTTGACCTGGCTCCAGGGCATGAAGCTCAAAAGGCGGTTTGTTGCTTTTCTTATCAGCCATCTGAGCGCGCAAGTTTTCCATAGCAATTTTCGTCCAGGTGCCAAGTGTGGAGATATATTGCACGGGTTCTTCCTGGCGGCCTTCGACAAGGTGAATATGCATGCGGTACATGCCATCCCCTTCGCCTACCTGGATGGAAGTTCCCATTTTTTCCAATTCTTGATAAAACATTTCCAAATTAAGAGGCGCATTGGGTTTGAAATCGACCACAACTTCGATATCTTGACCTTCTTCAATTGCGTCCAAAGTCTCTTCAAGGTTCATGGCCGAAATTTCTTGAACAGAAGCAGCCATGCCTTCCAGAGGTAGGTGTTTGATATAGCGCAGCATGCCTTCAAGCAGGTAATACAACCCTTTGCCGCCGGAATCGACAACGCCGGCAGTTTTCAGAATGGGCAATAATTCAGGAGTATTTTTTACTGAGATATCGGCGGCTTTTACGGCGTCTTCGAGGATCACTGCAAGGTCTTGAGTTCGGGTAAGAGAATCAGTAGCGGCAATGGAAACATCTTTTATAACGGTTAATATTGTGCCTTCTACCGGGCGGACAACACCTTTATAGGCAGTATTGCGACTTTCGGCGAATGCGGTAATTAGCAAGGCGGCGTCCATTTCGGGCGCACTATCCAATGCGCGGGCAAACCCACGCCATATTTGCGAGAGGATCACACCAGAATTACCGCGGGCACCCATCAATGCACCCTGGGCAATATCTTTGGCCATTTTGCCTATATTGGTCTCATCAGATTTAAGTACTTCGTTATAGGCAGCTTGCATTGTTAGTAACATGTTTGTTCCGGTGTCTCCATCGGGGACAGGAAAAACATTCAGTGAGTTTACAATCTGTTGGTTTGCCTTTAACCAGAGAAGAGCAGCTTCCGCCAGAATTTTTAAGGATTGACCATTAATTGTTAAAATTTCTGAAGATGCGCTGGTGACGGTTGGCTCGGTAAGGGTTGAATCGCTACTCATGTCGCTCCAAATACAATAAGAGATATTTCAATCGGAATTACTGATGCGTAGACCCCTAATGTGAACATCTACATGGTCCACAGTGAGGCCGGTATCTTTTTCAATGCGGTATTTAACGTTTTCCGAGATACTGGAAGCTACTGATTTGATTCGAACACCATATTCTACAATGACGTAGAGTTCGATTTCAACTACATTGTCCTGAAAATCAACGTCGACGCCTAAAATTGGATCTTTAACCAGTACTTGCGAAAGACCTTCTGCGAGACTTTTTGCAGCAAGACCAACGACACCGTAAGATTCCATCGTAGTATGAGAGGCAATTGCAGCAATCGCTCTGTGAGAGATAAAGATACTTCCAAGGGGGTTATTCGCTGAGCTCATGTTTTTATCCTTCTGTTTATAACAGCATTTCTTGAAAAAAGATACGGTTTGTGTTACAATCGCAGCTTGCTTGTGGGTTGCATACAACCTTGATTTTACTCATTTTTGCAATTAATGTAAGGAAAGGGACTTAAAAAATGGCTAAGTGCGATTCCTGTGGAAAAACAACGACCTTTGGTCACAACCGCAGTTTCTCTTTGAGGGCAACTAACCGGTCTTTCAAAGCCAATCTTCAAAAGATTACTGTGATTGAAAACGGCAAGAGAGTTCAAAAAACCCTTTGCACCAAATGCATCCGCACGATGGTAAAAAGCAATTAAGTTTAATTCAACTAATAAAAATACGGCGTAGGCCGTATTTTTATTTAAGCGCAGACCGTAATTCATTTACACCGGCTTGAATACCCTTTGAATTTTTAAATATGTATGTGGCAGCCACAAATGTATCCGCACCCGCTGCTGCGCATTGTTTAATGGTCTCTGCTGTCATTCCGCCGTCCACTTCGATTCGGATAGAGTTGTTGAGGGATTTGGCGAGGTTATTTACTGAAGTGATTTTTGAGAGCATTTTAGGCATGAATATTTGTCCAGAGAAACCCGGGTTGACAGTCATCACTAGAACCATATCTACAAAGGGGATAACAGATTCAAGCAAAGCGGCAGAAGTACCGGGGTTAATGGCAACGCCAGGGTGGGCACCGAGGACACGAATTTGCTGAAGCGTGCGCATGATGTTGGTGTTATTTTCAATATGGATGGTGACATTTGAGGCGCCGGCTTTGATGAATGATTCCACATAACGTTCACTGTTCTCAATCATCAAATGGACGTCAATAGGCAGCTTTGTGATACGTCGGCATGTTTCAACTACGAATGGTCCCATAGATATATTGGGTACAAAATGGCCATCCATAACGTCAACATGAACCCAATCAGTTCCGGCAGATTCACATTGTGAGATGGCATTTCCCAGATCTGAGAAATCGGCAGAAAGTATTGATGCAGAAAGTATGTATTTTGTCATTATTTTCCTATTACAGCAGGGGGCGGATAGTGAACCAAACATACAACCAGAATGGGATCAATCCGCCGACAAATAAAATGCAGGCTAACTCAAGCCCGATTGTCTTCCAATCAACCCTTGCGGCTGAATTTATGTCGTCTTCACTGGAGATAATATTCAGCGGCGGGGGAACCTGGTTGACTTTTTGTGTTTCCAAGTCCGATTTTTGAAGATTTTGCGGGGGCACCAGGTAATACTTATCAAACTGCTCTCCAAATTTCTGCAGCACTCGACCCAGTTGGTCAGCAGTACGATAGCGCTGGGAAGGTTCTTTGGACAGTACTTTAAGCATGATCTCTTCCAGGGCTGCTGGAATGAGCGGATTGATCTGGCGAGGCGGTACCGGGTCAGAAGTCAAACGTAACGAAGCTAATTCGTCTGAATTATCAGTTTCAAAGGGCAATCGACCAGTGAACATCTCATAAATTACTACTCCAAGGGAATACACATCCGAAGCAGGGCTTGGCGCAGAACCTTGAGCTTGTTCGGGAGAAAGGTATTGCGGGGACCCCCAGACGACATCATGCTTTTCATGCGGATCAATGGTTGATAAGGCCCTGGCAATGCCAAAATCTGTGATTTTCAGACGGTTATCGGGAGTGACCAACATATTGTGCGGTTTAACATCACAATGAACAATGCCTGCCCGGTGGGCATAACCCAATGCTGCACAAGCTTGCAAGATCAATGGAATTCCCTCTTGAACGGTGAAAAGACCTTTTTGACGTATTTTGGTCTTAAGGTCTGTTCCCTGCACAAATTCCATCACAATGAAGAGGCTATTTTCATCGAATCCAAAATCATAGATGGTAACAATATTTGGATGGGTAAGATTTGCTGCTGATTTTGCTTCTTGCCTAAAACGTTCGCGAAAACCTTCATCGGTTAAAAAATCATCACGTAATAATTTTACTGCTACCGGCCGTTCCAACATTTGGTCGTATGCTTGATAAACAAGTGCCATACCCCCTTTACCCACCTGGTGGATAAGTCTATAGCGATTTCCTAAAATAGTCGAAGCTGGATGATCTATAGCCATATTTGGGATTATATCACAGCCACCCCGAGCGGCTTTCGTTTATAATTCATCTGTGATGGAGAAAAAATGGTAATTAATAAACGTGTCGTTATTGGAGCAATTGTTTTTGCGGTGGTTGTTGTGGTTTATGGAATACTCTTGCTAAATGGCATTGCCTATCAAAAGACAACGATTAACCAACCGACTGCATATTTGACGATACTTGCACCTGGATCGATTCCGACCCAAGATTTATCTTTGTTGGTGGCAACCCCAACCCCGACTTTGAATCCATCGTTTGGAGATTTGAAAGGTATCCATCTAAATATTTATGTGCAAATTTCTGGTACTTCAGGCGCAGGTCTAAAGATTCGCGAAGAACCGGGACTTAAAAACAATATGAAATATTTTTTAGCCAGTGAATCTGAAGCGTTTCAGGTGATTGATGGGCCGGTTTCACAGGATGGGTTGATCTGGTGGAAGTTAGTGACCCCTTATGACCAAAAACGGCAGGGGTGGGCAGCGGCAGATTATTTGAGTTTAATTGAAGGCCAATAGATCAATCGAGATGTGATCCTATTAGGTGGATAAGAATTAATAGGTAAATATTTATCCCCTTTCGAGTTGCAACTCAATCCATTGGCGCTTATAATTTTAACTATCATTAATATAATTTTGAGGAATCATGGAATTGCCACAAGACCAACCCGGGACGAGGAAGATCACCGAAACACTCGATAATGACACTGGAACTTTTTTACAATTACATTCAGGTGTTGTTCTGGCAGAACGTTATCAAATTCAAGACGTGATCGGTGTTGGGGGAATGGGGTCAGTCTATCGCGCGCGAGATCTCCATTTTCCAAATGTAATTAAATTAGTCGCTGTAAAAGAAATGATCAACCAGGCTCCCGACCCAGTGGTGCGGAAGACAATCGTTAAGAACTTTGAACGCGAAGCAAATATTTTAGTCACTTTAAATCACCCGTCGATACCAAAAATTTATGATTTTTTCTCTCATGAGAATCGATCTTACCTGGTTCTGGAATATATTAACGGCAAAGATCTTGAAGCAATTCTCAAATCATCGCTAGAACCTATCAATGAAGATCAAGTAATTATTTGGTCGATCCAAATATGTGATGTGCTTGAGTATTTACATACACATAAACCTGAGCCGATCATCTTTAGAGATGTTAAACCTTCGAATATCATGATCAACCAGAGCAATCATGTGGTTCTGGTTGACTTTGGTATTGCTAAAATGTTCAAAACCGGGCAGAAAGGCACAATGATTGGAACCGAAGGTTACTCTCCCCCGGAACAATACCGCGGAGATGCTACCTTACAAACAGATATCTATGCGTTGGGTGCGACCATGCACCATCTCTTAACCCACCGTGACCCTAGGTTGGAGACGCCTTTTTCGTTTGGCGAAAGGCAGATTCGGCAGATCAATCCTTTGGTTTCTAAAGAACTGGAGACTATTATCAATACTGCTTTGGAATATAACCCTGCGGATCGTTTTGCCAATGCATCTGAAATGAAGGCAGCTCTCGTTGCATTAGCCAGGAGAACAGGGGCTTTACCGCGTTCTGGATCTAACAACCTTTCCCTCTCCGAGCAAGACGTGAAACCTTTGTGGTGGTTCGAATGTGAAGATGAGATCCGGGGGACGCCAACAGTCGATAATGGGTTGCTTTATGTTGGGTCTTATGACAATAATTTATATGCACTTGATGCCACAAAAGGGCAATTTCTGTGGAAATTTGCCACAAAAGGTGGAATTGTAGCAAAACCGCTGGTCGCAGAAAATAGTGTCTTTTTTGGCAGTGCTGACAATAAGTTATATGTTGTTCAGGCTCGAACCGGGAAGTTCTTATGGGAATTCTTAACAAACGGCGCAATCCATTGTTCTCCAAAAATTGCTGAAGGACACATCTTTATCGGATCAGATGATGGTAATCTTTATGCTGTGAATATTTCAACTTTCCAGAAGAGTTGGGAAATTCATACAGGAGGCCCCGTTCGGTCCTCCCCATTTTTAACGAAAGATATGATCTATTTTGGATGCGAAGCAAATGAATTTATTTGTTCGGATTATCGCGGCAGTATTAAATGGCGTTATTTAACAAAACGTCCGGTAACATCATCACCGATCGTAGCTGATGGAATAGTTTATTTCGCTTCTCAGGATGCAAATTTTTATGCATTGGATGCAAAATCTGGTTGGGTGATTTGGCGTTTTCGAATGGCAAAGGGTTCGGTCTCTTCACCTGCATTGGGAGAAAACTCACTTATTTTTGGTTCTGCAGATAATTTTCTCTATTGCGTCGATAAATCCAGCTCACGCGAACAATGGAGATATAAATGTGATCACCAGGTGAGCGGGTCTCCATTTATTTATAAAGATGCAATCTATTGCGGCACCGCGAGCGGAAGTTTTTACAGCATCGATTATGCGAGTGGAAGACTGCGCTGGAAATTTATTTCGGGTGGAGCAATTACAGGAAGTGCGACAGCATTTAACGATGTGATTTATGTCGGATCAACTGATCACAAAGTATATGCGTTCATGGCTTAATTTTGTGAATCTAGAGGAGGATCTGTGAATAATATTTTGAAGAATATTTTTAAATTAAAAAAGGAAAAATCCTCGGAACAATTTGAACCTGGTGTGACCATGGTTCAAACAACTCCATTAAGTGAAGATCAGTTAAAGGCAGTCTCTTTTGCAAACGTGGCATTACGGCCTCCTCAATTTCTTATCGGATGTGGACAATCAGTTGGACTTCAGCGAGATCACAATGAAGATACCATTTTCTCTATGAGTTCCATACTTGCGGATGGCAGGAATGATGTTCCTTTTGGACTATGTGTTGTTGCTGACGGGATGGGTGGCCATTTAAACGGTGAAATCGCATCGGCAGTGGCAGCCAGAACTGTTGCCCGAATTTTGATCAATAAAATTTATACTCATCTGTTAGAGAATAATCCTGACCCAATGGAAGAAAGTTTACAAGAAACTATCGAGCATGCGGTCAATGAAGTGCAAAAAAACGTGGTCCGTTATGCCCCCGGGGGTGGAACCACCCTTACAATCGCGCTTATCCTTGGAGAACAAGTAACAATCGCTCATGTTGGTGATAGTCGTGCTTATTTCATCTATCCAGATGGAAGGATTCAAAGATTAACAAAAGATCATTCTTTAGTGCAACGAATGATCGACCTCGAAGAAATTACAGAAGCTGAAGCTAAAAATCATCCTCACCGGAACGTTCTTTTGAAAGCAATAGGGCAGGCTGAACCAGTATACCCAGATGTGCAAACGCATCAGATTCCAAAAAGCGGCCATTTAATGCTTTGCTCAGACGGTTTATGGGGAGTAGTAGCTGAAGCTGATCTTTACCGATCCATTTCTTCTCAATCTGATCCTGCTTTGGCCTGTAAAGAAATGATCAATTTGGCAAACAAAAATGGCGGACCAGACAACATCAGCGTCATATTGGTTAAATTTCAAGGGTAATAGGTTAAATTAATGGTTGTAGATTATTACGAAACAATTGGGGTTAATAGAGACGCAACTTTTGATGAAATCAAAAGAGCATACCATGAACAGGCAAGCAAAGTTCATCCAGATCATAATCAGAATAAAGAGTCAACGGAACAATTTATTGCGATTCAAGAAGCTTTTAACACCTTAAAAGATCCGGTCAAGCGGAAAGAATTTGACCTATTACTCAATGAAGAGCAATTCGCTCAACCAGTCACAAGGTTGAAGATTTTTACCAGTCGTAAATCAATTCCCAGGATTAATGAAGATCAACTGGCCTATGCACTATTAGAAATTGAATGCCTAAAGATGAATGAAGAAGTAAAGAGTCCAAACGTGAATGTTTGTCTTGTGATAGATCAATCCACCTCAATGCAAGGGCATCGCATGGATATGGTCAAGGCGAATGTGAATCGTGTCTTGCCAACTCTCAACCCACAAGATTATCTTTCAATTGTTACTTTTAGCGACGAAGCAAATATATTTTTACCGCCTACTCAAATTGCTAACCGGTCAATAATTGAAGAAAAACTTTCTCAGGTTTCAACGCAAGGCGGCACCGAGATCAAGAAAGGTTTACAGGCTGGCATTGATTTACTCTGGCAGGGGGATGAAAAAGGGTCTCCCCGTTATGTGATTCTTTTGACGGATGGACATACCTATGGAGACGAAGAGGATTGTTACAAAATAGCCCAGCAAGCGGCCGAGCAAGGAATTATGATCAGCGCGATGGGTATCGGCAATGAATGGAATGAAACTTTTTTAGAGAAATTGACGGCAATTACCGGCGGCAGCACCTTATTTGTGAATTCAAAAGAGGCACTTTTTCAATATTTACAGAGATTGTTCAATTCCATTGACTATGTTTATGCAAGAAAAATGTCTCTTCATTTGGAAAAAGATCAAAGGGCAGAACTAAGGTTCTTGTTTCAGTTGGAGCCAAACATAATTCAGTATCCCACTCAAGAGAGAAGAATTTTGCTGGGTGACCTCTATTTTGGCAAAAAATCAATATTTCTGATGGAATTTTTAATTCATCCCTTGATTAAAAAAGATAAGGACGTAGAATTATTAAAAGGGCAAATTAAAATGGAATTGCCTCACGAAAAACAGATGAATGCGAGACTTTTTCCGAATGTGGTCTTGCCGGTTTCAACAGAAATTGTTGAAGAAAAACCACCGGTTGAGATTGTTCGGGCATTATCTAAAATAACCCTTTATCAGATGCAAGAACGGTCTCGAGAAGATGTGAAGGTAGGCAGTTTTAAACATGCTACTAAAAGACTCAATTTTCTCGCATCCAGACTACTCGCAGATGGTGAGGTGCAATTAGCTACTCGGGTTCTTTCGGAATCAGAAGTAATTCTGAAAACACATAAATTCAGTAAAGATGGCGAAAAAGAGTTGAAATATGGAACTAAAAAACTTTTGGCTCCCAGTAATCCATGAAAAAGGAATTTGATTTATGATCATTTGCCCAAATTGCCAACATAAAGAACTTCAAGGGGCATTATTTTGCAGCGAATGCGGCGCACAACTGGTGGTTATAGATGTGTTAAACACTCGGACAATAAAAAAGACTCCCTCTGATCTGCTTGAGCCAAAGGGAGTTGTTCCTCCGGTTAGCAATAGCTTTAAAATGGGAAAAACCAGTGAACCAAGTATTTCCTTGCATATTGTTGACAGCGGCCAGGTCGTTCATTTGAAAGATAGGAATGAATTTACTCTGGGACGAACAGTTGAAGGTCAACCTATATTACCTGACGTGGATTTAACCCCGTTTGATGCTTTTTCGCTGGGTGTATCTCGTTTGCATGCTGCTTTACGGATTGTAAATAAAGATATCGTGGTTACAGATTTAGGCTCATCGAATGGAACGCGGGTAAATGGGCAAAAAATCGTACCTCATGTTGATTATCCAATCAGTCATGGCGATACCATTGCATTGGGTAAATTAAAGATACAAATAATCATCATTCAATAAGGTGAATAATGCCGACAATTATTGTGCATTTGGCAAGTGAAGAAGCCGTGATTGGCGAGGTTGAAGATTTACCGCAAAAAAATGATACGCTGATTTTCATCAAGAATCCAAGGCGTAAGGATGGTAAAGACCTCACTTATCTCGATCAAAATGTGACGCAAGTGATTTGGCCGATTCACAAAATCACCTTAATTGAGGTCGTTCCTGGAGCACAGGATGAACAAATTATCAGTTTTGTGAGAGAGTAACCTATGCCAGATGAATCATACCGCAACAAAAAGATATTAGTTGTCGATGACGAAGAGCGCATGGCTCGATTTATTCGTTTGAACCTGGAACACGATGGGTTTCTTGTCATTGAAGTTTACAAAGGAATGCAGGCTGTACAGGCGCTGCGCGATCAAATGCCGGATGTTGTATTGCTGGATGTGATGCTGCCAGATATTGATGGTTTTGAAGTGTTGCAATTGATCCGTGAGGTCAGTGCTGTGCCTGTGATCATGTTGACTGCAAAAGGGGAAGAAGATGACCGCGTCAAAGGTCTGGAATTAGGCGCTGATGACTATATCACCAAACCTTTCAGTCCGAGAGAATTAGTCAGCAGGGTGAAAGCTGTTCTACGCCGTACGGAAGCCCCTGGTACAGGTACCAAAGAATTAATTGATGTGGACGAACATTTAAAGCTCGATTTTGGCCGCAGAGAAGTCTGGCTGGATGGCGAATTGGTCAAATTGCGTCCGACCGAATACCGCTTGCTCTATCACCTGGTTCAAAACGCTGGTTGGGTATTAACCTATGATCAGATCCTCTCCAAAGTATGGGGATATGAATATCGGGATGAGCCGCATTATGTGCGCTTATATGTTAATTACCTGCGCCAAAAACTTGAAAAGGATCCGGCCAACCCGATCTATATATTAACCGAACGCGGCGTCGGTTACCGATTTGTAGATTTTCAGCGGCGCACAGATGAAAAGAAATAATCCAACGAAATATTAATAATAATAGGGTAGAATTACTCTTGTTTAGATAATATTAGGAGTGTGAGTAATGATTGATGAACCTATTCATGTAACAGATGCAGCATTCGATAAGACCGTCTTGCAATCGCCTATTCCTGTGATTGTAGATTTTTGGGCTCCCTGGTGTGGTCCCTGCCGAATGATCGCGCCGATCGTCGAGGAGTTGGCCAAGGAGAACGCCGGCTCGCTGAAAGTGGCCAAGATCAATATCGACGACAGCCCGAATACCGCCGCCAGCTACGGGGTAAGCAGCATCCCGACGCTGATGATCTTCAAGAACGGC
>PMIV01000057.1 GCA_003158355.1 Anaerolineaceae bacterium | reverse complement strand
AAAGGATGTACGGCTGCACTTTATAACATGTGCATCGAACCGGACGGCAGTGTCATTCCCTGTCAATCCTACTACAAGAGTTTAGGGAAATTATTATCCGACCCCTGGGATTCCATCTGGAACCACCCGCTCTCTCAACAGCTTCGTTTACGTAAATCTCTGCCGGGCAAATGCAAATCCTGTCTCCTCATGCAAGAATGCGGCGGGGGCTGCCCATTAACATTTTCGCAAGACAATTCTTTGAATAGTTGATCAGGAGGAACCTATGAAAGAACGAATTCATTTACTTTACGAAAAGCTATTTATCACTCCCAAACCTTTTCCTCCTGGAAACTATCAGGCGACCATAAATACTGATGACGGATCCCCCTTGCGCCTCCATTTACGAGTCGAGCAGGACGGTATGGGTATTCTTGTTATCAATGCCTCCACAATTCTTCATTTGAATCCAACTGCGACTGAAATTGCCTATCATCTCCTCCAACAAACTCCCGAAGAAGAGGTGATCAAAGAAATGGGTAAACGGTATCGCATTGATGACTTGGTGCTTCGTGAAGATTTCACGAATTTCAAAGAACGTCTGCATTCATTGATCCATACCCCTGACCTCGACCCGGAGACTTTTCTGGATGTGGAGCGTCTGGAACTGCATGAAAAAGAGATATCAGCCCCTTTACGCCTCGATTGTGCTTTAACCTATCAACTTTCCAATGGTGAAGCCGGCAGCTATGCCCCAATTGACCGGGTAAAACGCAATTTGGATACCGAAGAGTGGAAAACCATTCTTGATAAAGCCTGGCAGGTAGGCATCCCCCACATCATCTTCACTGGGGGTGAACCCACGCTGCGTCCGGATTTGGTAGATTTGATCCTAAAAGCCGAAGAACTGGGCCAAGTCACCGGGTTGATCACTGATGGGCTTCGATTATCTGAAAAAGATTATCTGCATCAGCTATTACAGGCTGGGCTTGATCATTTGCTTTTTATCCTGGTTCCTGAAAATGACCAATCCTGGGAAGCACTCCGTGATACCCTTGCTGAAGATATTTTCACCTCAGTCCATATAACTCTGACTGATAAATCTCCAAAAGATGCTTCTGCTCTTCTTACCAAGCTGAATAAGATGGGAGTTAAATCTCTTTCACTCAGTGCGGATTCTACTGAAAACAGGGAAAAACTACCACTTCTTCAGCAAAAAGCCTCCGAGCTGGGTTTTTCGCTCGTATGGGATTTGCCAGTGCCCTATTCAAAGATCAACCCCATCAGCGTTGAACTAGAAGAAGCAGAAGCCAAAAAAGAAGGTGCTGGCCGTACCTGGTTGTATGTAGAACCAGATGGCGACGTTCTGCCTGGTCAGGGGAACACCAAAGTGCTGGGCAATTTCCTTACCACTCCGTGGGAAGAGATTTGGTTAAAAGCAACCAGATAATGCCTTTTTCGATTGAACAATGGCACGCAAGGTTTACGCAGCAATCCAAATGGACTGCTCCCCTGCGTGCCTTTTTATTTGATCAAATAAACGCCCCAAGCGCACAGAATATTCTTGAAGTAGGATGCGGCACTGGAGCTGTCACCAAATCACCCCATGATTTGACCTCAGCGAAGATATTTGGTGCTGATCTACTTTGGGATAGGGTCAATTTTGCTAAAAATGCAGATCCAAAAACCACTTTTTCCTGTGCGAATGCGCTTGCGCTCCCCTTTACCAGCCACCAATTCGATATTACCTTTTGCCATTATTTTTTACTCTGGATGAACGAGCAGGCTGAAAGTGCGTTGCTTGAGATGGCACGCGTGACTCGTCCAGGTGGAATAGTCCTGGCACTGGCCGAACCAGCCTATTCAGCCCGAATTGATTACCCATCTGAGTTAGCCAGGCTCGGCCAACTGCAAACCCAATCGCTTGCCCGTCAAGGAGCCAGTATTGACATGGGAATTCGTCTAGCTGAATTGTTTTCAAGGGCAGGGCTGGTGAACCTTAAATATGGACTGTCGGGTTTCCAGAATAACATCAAAGTATTACCTGAATGGTTTGAGTCTGAATGGGAAACGATCGCGAGCGACCTTCAGTGTGATCTATCACCCGATGAAATTGCCCGATTGAAAACCGTAGATCAGCAGGCCTGGTTGGAAGGATCGCGAGTTTTACATATTCCTACTTTTTATACGTTGGGAATGGTCAAGTGATATTTTCGAATTTATCATAAATAATAGCAATCTGAACCTCGAATAAATTTTAAGGAAAACGACCCTCCTTTTTTTGATGGATTCCTTGACTACGAATACCCCTTATGGTAAACTTTTGTCTGTTCGGGGGCGTGGTGTAGTGGCTAACATGCGGCCCTGTCAAGGCCGAGATCGCGGGTTCGATACCCGTCGCTCCCGCCTGAACATAAAGATCTACCCAAATCGGGTAGATCTTTTTTTGTCTGATAACTGCGTTATAATCGCACTGGACTTTTTATAAACAGACATACGATTTTTTACTCGATAAGAAGGGTTCTACAAAATGAAAATCTTTATCACCGGAATCAGCGGTTTCTTAAGCATCAATCTCGTGCGCTACCTTTTAGACCACGGATATACCGATATCAGCGGGATCGATCTGGTTGATTTTGATTACCCAGAGCGCAATAAGATCCAATTCCTGCAAGGCGACATTCGCGATAAGGCAGCCCTCACAAAATGCATGGCCGGCGCGGATATTGTGATCCACACGGCGGCTGCTCTGCCACTCTATACCCCTGAAGATATCTATACCACAGACATCGTCGGTACTCGCAACGTGATGGATGAGGCAGTAGCCGTCGGTGCCAAACGTTTTGTTCACATCTCATCCACTGCAGTTTATGGCGTCCCTGATCATCACCCATTATTTGAAACCGACCCGGTCAGCGGCGTTGGCCCTTATGGCGAAGCCAAAGTCCAGGCCGAGGCCACTTGTCGTGAATACAGAGAAAAGGGACTGGTCCTTTCCACGATCCGACCAAAATCATTTATCGGCCCCGAACGCCTGGGCGTCTTTGCCATCTTCTATGAATGGGCCAGCGAAGGCCGCGGCTTCCCCATGATCGGGAACGGTAAAAACCGCTATCAATTCCTGGATGTTGAAGACCTGTGTTCTGCCATCTTCGCCTGCATGACTTTGGATGCCGATAAAGTGAACGATACCTTCAATGTCGGAGCGGCAGAATTTACCACCATGAAACAAGACTATCAGGTGGTTCTGGACGCTGCCGGTTTTGGTAAAAAGATCGTGACTTTCCCGGCCGGACCCGTCATTGCAGTTCTAAAAGTGCTGGAATTCTTGAAACTTTCTCCGTTATATCCTTGGATATACGAGACTGCCGCAAAAGACTCATTTGTGTCCATTGAGAAAGCGCAAAAAACGCTTGGGTTCGCTCCAAAATATTCCAACCAGGACGCGCTTTTACGTAATTACAAGTGGTACATTGCCAATAAATCCAAGTTCACAGGCGGCACGGGTGTCTCTCATCGTCTGCCCTGGAAACAAAAAGCGCTAAAACTGGTGAAGATCTTCTTCTAAAGCATAAAACGGACATTCTCAAATTTGCAGAATGTCCGTTTCCGATTTACCGAAAAACTATTTTGCATCTACGCCGTGAAATTCTTTCAAATGGGCAATTGTGCGTTCTATTTCCTGGTTTTGTTCTTCTTTTGTCCAGTTCAACTTCACGGCAAAGAGAGCTGCTAACTCAATGATCAATGCTTTGTTGACCTCACCCAGCCAGGCCAGCGTGGAGCGGCGCAACAGCAGGTCTTCTACATGCAGCGCTTTTTCATTCTCGATCAAGAATTGAACTTCGCCTTTTTGCCAGGAAGATTTGCTGGCTAGAGGTAAATTCCCGACCTTTTGAATTTCGCGGGCCAACAATATGCAGCGGGTTCCATAGCGGTCGAACAGGACTTCCACTTCGCTTTCCGCGACGCCGGTCTTTTCAGCCACGTAACGCACCATTTCATCCCGTTCTTTTTTGCCTTTCGGGAAGTCTTTACCGCCGCCGATTCCCAAACCGCCGGTGAGTTTGATGCGTTTCTTCTTGAGCAGGCTTAACACAAGGTTGGTCACTTCTTCGGAGAAAGCGCGATAACTCGTCCACTTGCCGCCAACCAGGCTCAAGACGGGAATGCTGCCAAGTTTATCCTCTTTAATGGTGTGATCGCGTGAGATCTGCCCGGTCGTTTTGGCCTTGGAGTATTCCAGTGGACGTACACCGGTAAAGCGGAAAACAATATCCCCGGTGGTCACTGGAATATCTGGGAAAACCCGGCTCACCAGATCGATGAAATACTGCTCTTCTTCCGGAGTGCAGCGCGATTCATCCGGGTTCTGAAGGGGGATATCTGAGGTTCCGATGATCAATTTGTCATAGAACGGGAAGATCAGCACGATGCGGCCGTCTTTGTTCTCGAAGAAAAATTCTTTATCGCCAATGGCTTTGCGCAAGGCCGGATTATCCAAAACCAGATGCGACCCCTTGGTTCCACCAATGTAGTGTTCTTCTATGCCGATCTCTTTGTTCACCATGTCGATCCAGGGGCCTGCAGAATTAACGATGATGCTGGGGCTTACCTTAAATTCTTCGCCAGTAAGCTCATCTTTGAGGATGACCTGCTCCCCCTCTTTGCCCTGAAGAGAAACATAATTGAGCGCGTGGGCATGGTTCCCATCTGCCTCGGCATCGATGATCAGATCCATCGCGAAACGTTCCGGGGACAAGATTTGGCCGTCGTAATACAAGGCGGTATATTCGATCTTGGGATTTAAGCGGGGATACATCTCCAGAGATTTCTTACGGTTGTAAAACTCATGAGTGGGTACCGTTTTTTGTTTGTGAGTAAAAGAGTCATACATGATCAAGCCGAATTTGATAACAAACGCTCCACGCTCGGAAGGTTTATCCAGTAAATTCAAGAACTTCAATGGAGCATTCAGTAAACCCGACCAGAATTTGAAAATTGGGATCACCGTTGGCAGCGGTCTGACTACATGCGGAGCGTTTTCGATCATGCGGTTGCGTTCTCGAACAGCTTCGCGAACCAGGCCAAATTCGCCGTTTTCCAGGTAGCGAATACCGCCGTGTGCCATATGCGAAGACGCCGACGAAGCTCCCGAGCAAAAATCGCCACGGTCGACCAGCAGAACATTCACACCATTCAATGCCAGATCACGAAACGTGCCGATACCGTTAATGCCCGCCCCAACAATCAAAACGGTTACTGCAGGGTTTTTCTTAAGTTGCTCAAGAACATCAGTCCTTTTTGCCATTACGGTTATTCCTCCAGAGATTGAATTAATCTTTCGAAATATCCAATTTAGTTTGGATACCTTGACCTAATTCCTGTGAGCGTTCGTAGGCAGCCAAAATGGCCCGTGAAATGGCCGTGCGGAACCCGGCTTTCTCCAGATAGTACAACGCTTCGGCTGAAGTGCCGCCCGGAGAGGTGACCTCGTTGCGCAGCTTGGCGGGGTGATCATGGGAGGATCGATAGAACTCCACGCTGCCAAGCAATGTCTGCGAAACCAGTTGTTCCGCGATGCGCCGGGGGAAGCCCAGATGCACGGCAGCATCGATCATGGCTTCCATGAACAAAAACACATAAGCGGGTCCGGTGCCGGAAACAGCCGTGGCCATATCCATGTAGGCTTCATCATCCACAAATACTTCTTCGCCAAGCGCCTTAAAAAGTTCACTGACGCTCTCTTTTTGAGTATCCGTGACGGCATCGGTTGCGATCCATACGGTGATGCCTTTGGCGATGCGT
>PMIV01000077.1 GCA_003158355.1 Anaerolineaceae bacterium | reverse complement strand
AGTGATTCCTTCAAAAATATTATGCATGGGCCGAAATTATCGGGAACACGCTCAAGAACAGGGAGAAGTGGTTCCCGAAGTGCCCATGTTATTCATGAAGTCTGTTTCAGCCACCATTCCAAATGCAGGTGAAATTGTTCTGCCCCCGCAATCGCATCAGGTGGAACATGAGGCCGAACTAGTGGTGGTGATTGGTAAGAAAGGCAGATGGATCTCTGCCGAAGATGCGGATAAGTATATTTTTGGATATACCATTGGCAATGATGTTACCGCCCGTGATCTGCAGCACCGCGACGGCCAGTGGACAAGAGCAAAGGGGTTCGATACCTTTTGCCCGATCGGCCCCTGGATCGAAACGGACCTGGATGCTGCGGATGTGCTCATCTCTTGCAAAGTAAACTCGGAGCTCCGCCAAATGGCTTCCTCAAAGGAAATGGTTTTCACGGTGCACCAGATCGTGGCATTTGCTTCTTCGATCATGACGCTCGAACCGGGTGATTTGATCTTCACGGGTACTCCGGCAGGCGTCGGCCCGCTCAATTCAGGGGATACAATCGAAATAACCATTGAAGGGATTGGCGCTTTAATTAACACAGTGGTCACAAATTGATATATACTAAATAGGATGAAAAATGTCTATAAATATTATATTGACAAAATTATTCTTGGAATTGGTTTCATCCTAATTTTTGGCGGAGTGATCGGCGCGGTCACGGTTTTTTCTCCCAACGGGTTTGGTTCAAATGCTGGAAACGCGGCGCCAACAGAAATTCAGGTGGCGCTTGCTCCTTTGGAATTGCCAACGAATTCAGTAAACCAGTTGTCTCAGACTGCACAACCAACTTTAGCTGCTCCGCCCTCATCCAGTTTGCATGGGATAAATATCCTCGCGTCAAGAAATTATTCTGTCCATGCTGATCCGAAAAGCGGGTTGGAGATGCCCTTGATTCCGGATCGGATCGTGATCCCTTCGGTTGGAATTGACGCAACCGTCGTCATCGCTGACTACAACAAAATCAAATTGGATGGCGAGACCTTTGGGCAATGGCAGGCTCCCAATGAATTGGCCGCGGGATGGCAGCCGGATTCAGCCTTGCTCGGCCAGCCCGGCAATACGGTGATTAATGGGCATCACAATGAGTTTGGAGAAGTTTTTGGCAAACTGGTGGACGTCAAAGTGGGGGATAAAATTTCTGTTTACTCTAAAGGGAAGAGATTTAACTTTATCGTGGCAAATCGGATGATTTTACAGGAACTCTATGTGAGCACAGAGACACGGCTGCAAAATGCCCGCTGGTTGGCGCAATCAGAGGATGTGCGCTTGACCCTGGTGACCTGCTGGCCCAAGATTTCCAACACGCACAGACTCATCATCGTTGCCAGCCCGGATTATTCCACAAATTAATACAGTGACCGGTTACAAAGAGATCAATAGGTTGGTTCCGCCACCACAAAGAGGCGTCCCCAAGATTCGACCTTTCCTTTGGAGATGCAGGTTTGTAGCACCAGACGGCCATTTTCACTGTAGATGGAATTAAACACTGTTTCGACACTCAGAGTGTTTTTGGCGTTCTCGGGGTCAACGAAGTCCGAATACGGACTGGTAGGGGAAACCGCCTGATATCTATAGATATCCGTTACTTTATAGTTCACCCGTGTTCCATCACCGTAGATGAGGGTGATCTTATCTCCATCAGAGAGGCCGTTGAAATACTTCCCGGCCAGGGTATTATGCGCCACCAGACCGATCGATCCATACTGGGCGGCCATTGAAAATTGGGTCACTTTTCCTTTTTCCGTGGAAACATAGGCTGCGTTGCCGTCAGGTTGCTGTACTACCGCTAAAGAAACCTGGTCTCCGAATGTAACTTTTGTAAGGTGACTTGAGTTACTGTTTTTGGCGAGAGTAGAAAATTCGCTGATTTGCTTGAAGGAACTCAGAGAATTTGATTCACCGGTGACCGGGAGTATGACTGAGGCTGAGGAAAGAACTAAATTAATAATTGTGAGCAATANNTTCTCTTTTGAAGGAGCTTGTGTATGTCCGGGCATTCTAAATGGGCTACGATTAAACGTAAAAAAGGCGTTGCTGATGCAAAACGCGGCCAGGTATTCACACGGTTAACCCGTGAAATAGTCATGGCTGCCCGCGAAGGCGGTGGGGATATTGATGGAAACTTCCGCTTGCGATTGGCTGTAGATAAAGCAAAAGCTCAGAGTATGCCCAAAGATAACATTGATAGAGCTCTCAAAAGAGCAAGTGGTGAAGGCAAAGAAGGTGAAATTTACGAAGAAGTATTTTACGAAGGATATGGACCTAACGGTGTAGCAATCATTATCCAATGTGTTACCGAAAATCGTAATCGAACCGTTGCTGAAATTCGCCATTTGCTGGTACGCTCTGGTGGAAATATGGGTGAGGTTGGTTCAGTTTCATGGCAATTCAGACGTGCCTCTGTTTTTACCTTCCCGTTGGAAGGAAATGACTTTGACAAGGTGTTTGAATTAGCCGTTGAGGGTGGAGCCGATGATGTCACTCAGGATGACGAAGAAATTGAAGTGGTAGCTCCGGTGGAGAGTTTTAAGACCTTGGTCGACCGCTTTCGTACTGCCGGCATGACCCCCGACGAAGCAGGTTTGAAAATGCTTCCTAACCAGGAAATGGAACTAAACGTTGAGGATACGCTTCAGACAATGCGCACCATTGAAGCTCTGGAAGAAATGGATGATGTGCAGGATGTTTATTCCAACCTGAAGATCTCCGATGCGGCTATGGCAGCGATGGAATCTGAGTAAGATTTATGTTGGTCATCGGGATTGACCCCGGAACGGCAACTACCGGATACGGCATCATTGAAGAAAATGAAAAAAAAGAAATCCGGGTTGTGACGTACGGAATAATTAAAACCGAAGCCAACCTGCTTGCTGAAAAGCGCTTACTCGAAATTCACGAACAATTAAATGCAATCTTACTTCTCCATCGGCCCGATTGCGGTGCGGTGGAGAAGTTGTTTTTCCAGCGCAATATCACTACTGCCATTGCAGTAGGTCAGGCGCGCGGCGTGATATTGCTCTCGCTGGCCATGCAGAACTTGCCGGTAGCGGAATACACTCCAAATGAGATCAAGCAATCGGTCACCGGGTATGGGGCGGCAGATAAAAAGCAGGTGCAAGAAATGGTTCGCACTGTTCTAAACCTTAAAGTAATTCCCAAACCAGATGATGCAGCCGATGCGCTGGCGATTGCTCTTTGCCACCTTCATTCGCGAGGATTTCAAGATTTGGATACGATTGGAGGAGCATGATCATCACCAGCACAGCCAACGAACAGGTCAAGACCATTCGCAAATTACGTGAGCGTAAATATCGCCACGAGACCAATACTTTCTACATTGAGGGGATTCGCATTGTCCGCGAGGCAATGGCTACCCCAAAAAGGATACAAACCCTCATCGTCGCTCCCGATCTGCTCCGGAGCGCGCGGGCGGAGGATGCCCTGGTGGAGATCACTGCCCTGGATGTACCTGTCTTGGAAGTCAGTCCGCTCGTTTTTGAATCCTTTGGGCTGAAAGAAAATCCGCAGGGGTTGGCGGCAGTGGTGAAACAGTCGTGGGCCAAACTTACCGCCGTCAAACCGGAAGAAATGGGCTTATGGGTGGGGCTGGATTCGATCGCTGACCCGGGCAACCTGGGCACCATCATGCGCACCATGGACGCGGTCGGCGCCAAAGGGATATTTTTGGTCGACGATTGTACCGATCCATACGACCCCTCGGCGGTACGCGGCAGCATGGGCGCGGTCTTCTCGGTGGAGTTCATCAAGACTACTGCGCAGGAAATGGCTAACTGGAAGCGGGCGAAAAATGTGCCCATGTTTGGCACCTCGGACGCGGCCAAGACTGGCTATCAGGAAGTGGCCTACCCGAAAAACATGATCTTGATGATGGGCAGCGAACGCCAGGGCTTGCAGCAGGAGCTGATGCGTTGCTGTGACGAAATGGTTGCCATCCCCATGACAGGCAAGAGTGATTCTCTCAATCTGGCCGTGGCAACGGCCGTCACCCTGTATGAGATCTATAATCAGCAGAGAAAGAATGAGGCAGCATGATCGCTTCGCTTGAAGGCACAGTCAGCCAAATTTTAGATGACAGCCTGGTCATCAACGTGGGCGGGGTCGGTTTTCGCGTCTACGTTCCCAAAAACGTCTGCAAAGAAGCTGAGCTTTACAAAAGCCGTGTCTTTTTCACCTACCTGGTGGTACGTGAAGATGCTCTGACCCTGTTTGGTTTTGAAACGCTCGAAGAACGCGATCTTTTTGTTCTGCTGCTGGGAGCCAACGGCGTGGGCCCGCGCACCGCGCTGGCGATTATCTCCACCATGTCCATTGGGCTCATCCGCAAGGCCATTTTGGCGGAAGAGGCCGATCTTTTCACACGGGTCCCCGGGGTGGGTAAAAAGACGGCCCAGAGCATTGTTCTGCAACTGCAGGGCAAGATCAAAGGCGAGATGCCCGAGATGGACCGCTCCACCCGCGATATCGATACGGAAGTGCTCGATGCCTTGACCGGGTTGGGCTACAGCGTGGTGGAGGCTCAATCCGCCATTCAGATGATCCCCAAGGACGCGCCCAAAGACCTGGAAACCCGTCTGCGCCTGGCGCTGCAATACTTTTCATAAGAGAAAATTCTGTCCAGTTTGGATATTGGCAGTAAATTAATTTGGAAATCCATATTTGTGAAGTAAAATTACTTGTTGTCATCCAGTATGAATCAACAAAATGAAGCGTTGACTGCATTTGGCTGGATCTACTGATACAGAAAAAATCCGGTCTCAACATCGGACTGAATGAGGTGTTATTTATGGCAGGTTTAACCCGCGAGTTAGGGATCGATCTTGGCACAACAAATACAGAGATCGCCGAAGGTTCTCAGATCCTTTTACAAGAGCCGACGGTTGTTTCTATCATAGTAGATGAGTACAAAATGGTGGAGTGGGGGCAGGCGGCCAAAGACATGGAAGGACGCGTTCCCGATACCATCGAGATCGTGCATCCTATGCAGCACGGCGTGATCGCGGAATACGAGATCACCGAAACTTTGCTGGGCTACCTGGCACGTAAAGTTTGCGGACCAATGCGTGTATTCAGACCGCGCATGATGATCACCGTTCCTTATGGTGCTACCAGCGTGGAATCACGCGCAGTGCACGAAGCGGGCATCGGCGCAGGCAGCCGCGAGGTTTATCTCATCCCGGCACCGCTGGCGGCCGCTCTGGGCGTGGAACTGCCCATCTCGACGCCGTCGGGCAACATGGTCATTTCGCTGGGGGGCGGAGTGAACCAGGTGGCCGTGGTGAGCCTGAATGGCATCGTCTCTGCCGAAGCCTCACGGACCGGCGGTCTGGGTTTGGATGAATCCATTATCGCTTATGTGCGCAAACGCTTTGGGCTGATCATTGCCCAGCCTACCGCTGAGCAGGTCAAGATCCGCAT
>PMIV01000145.1 GCA_003158355.1 Anaerolineaceae bacterium | reverse complement strand
CTGGTAGATACCTTTGAAGAAGAACTGCGTTATCTATTGGGAGATAAGGCCTTTGAGCAAATTAAAAAACAGGTGGCTCCTCCTTCTCCTTCGGGGGATGTCCCGGTTGTTTCTGATTGACCAAAAATTCACTGGCAGCGGCTGTTAAACGGCGAAATTATCTTCTCTGGTGATTCCGCGCCTGGTGCGATAAAATAAGGTAAAATTACTCTTATTAAAAGGGCTTACTTTGAATACAAAACGATTCTTACAATTAATGGCAGGGGTAACGCTCACCCTCAGCCTGACTTTATCGGTAGTGACTTCCGCGGCTGCACAAACCCCCATTTCCACATCTGATGCTGTTGGAACCCAGATGACTGGTACAAGCACTCCAGATGCTGCTGCAACGGAAACGGCGAGCACTCCCCTTGCGACAACTACACAATCCCTTTGCCTACCCTACTTGGATGGGGCGCTTTCTACAAATTGTCTGTTGGCCGGGCCGGCACAGGTAATTTCCACCCTGGGCAGTAAGGGCATCACTTTTCCGCCTGAACCGCTGGCCATTGCCCATCCATCGGCAGACCTGGCGAATATTCCATTTTCGTACGCAATAGTATCGCCTGATGAGGTACCGGAGTATGCCAGCGTGGAAGATGCCGTGGCCCTAAATGTAAAAGAAACGCTCCGGGCGGGTAAAATAAAATATGTGGCGCTCAGCCAAAAACAAGTTGGCTCTGATGGCAATGTCTATTACCAGATTGCCAATGAAGATTGGATCAGCGCATCGGTCATCAAAAAGGTAAGCGCCACTTTTTACCAGGGGTATGTGATCAAACAAGTTCCCACAGTTGTGTTTGGGGTGATCCTGCAATCGGAAATGCCTTCTTATACACAGCCAAGCACCACCTCTCCGACGACCGGCAAGATCTACAACCGTCTGGATCAGGTGTATTGCTATGATTCCAAAGTGGTGAATAATGTGGAATGGGTGATGATTGGGCCCAATGAATGGATCCAACATAGCCTGGTAGCCCGTTTCATTAACAACCCCACTCCGCCTGCCGGTGTGACCAATGGACGCTGGATAGAAGTGAACCTGTATGAACAGGTGCTGGCTGTCTACGATAACAGCAAAATGGTCTTCGCCACGCTGATCTCGACCGGGCAAGCGCCATTTTATACCCGCCCTGGCACTTTCAAGATCTACAAAAAAATCGAACATGAGTATATGACCGGCGCGTTTGAAGCCAACCGATCTGATTTCTATTACCTCGAACAGGTTCCTTACATTTTATATTTTGATGATGCACGGGCTTTACACGGGGCTTACTGGAATTCTTATTTTGGTTATCCTCTGTCACACGGCTGCGTCAACCTTTCGGTAGCCGATGCGCACTGGTTATACAATTGGGCCAATGAAGGCGATGTTGTCTACGTTTGGGACCCATCCGGAAAGACACCCTTCGAATCCGAAGTTTACAGCCAGGGAGCTTTCTAATCCTCACCAAAAAAATCCCCGATTTCTTTTTTACAGGAAATCGGGGATTTTATTTATTTACCAGACACGTTTAAGGTTGGGGTTTTCACAAGGCTGCCGGCCAGTTTTGGCCAAGTCTACCCATTTGCCGTCCAGTTTAACGCGCACCACATCCGCTGTGAAATCGGAAACCGTAGGACCGTGATTATCGAATAACGAGGATCCAACAGCGTATGTATCCACCGGGACGTTCAAAGTCTCGAAGCGGTGGATTTTTTCGGGAGTGAAACCACCCGACACCACAATTTTCACCTGGTGACAAAACTCGATGGCACGGTCAACCCAGGCAGCAGGCAGATTCCAGTTTTGCCAGGTGGAATCCAGCGCCTGACGCATCTGAAAGACCAGGCGGGGATTGACACCCAGGTCCAACGCCGGGTCGCCAATGGGCAGAATGGATTTGTCGCGTAAGGCTGCGCTGGTATCCGTGCGTACCCCATAAAGTTTGTAGCGGGCCGCTTCGTCGGTTCTGCCGGCGTCTGTCAGATCGCGGTATCGTTCAAACATGGCCGTGAGGGTGGCTACAGAATCGGTGACGCAATCGTTGTTGAAATCTACCAGGGCAATACGCGGAATTGAGACCGGCAGTACCTCAGAGAAAGCGATCATAGCGGCTGCGGTATCACCCATAAAACAGGCAATGGCTGAATGGGCAATGGTGCCTCCACCTGCTCCTCCCCACCAATCTCCTTGCGCATCTGTCGAGATAAATGGTCCCAAAGAACTGGCATGATCCATGTTAAAGCGCTGAACGGCAATGTTGTAAGCGTAGCCGTCAGACGCCTGCACTTCATGCACATCAAAACGAGCCGGGAAGAACATCACCGGTTTGCCGCGTGCGGCAACCAGAGTATCGTACACATTGGTTGCTACCCGGCTGGAGCGTGTTAATAAGCCCAGGGTGGGAGTTTCGAGAATGGCAAAGTCGCGGTAACGGCCGCGAACGCGCATCACGGGTTGGATGTTGGCCGGGTTGCCGTCTGCCTGTACAATGGTTCCGTCTTCCACAGCCCACACTTCCAAATTCTTTGCTGTATCAACAAATTTATCACCTTCTATATAACCGGTGCAATGCTGCAGCATAGTCAGAGATTTATCCACTCCGACAACCAGCGTGCTGCCGGGACGGCGGGTGAACCACTGCATTTCTACTTCAAGGTCACCGGGAGCGATCTTCAAACGGCTTAATTCTGGTGTAAGGCGGTTTTGCGCACCTGAAGGTTCGTAAGTGCAGTTGCTCTTGGATAAAATGGCCAGCATTTCAGCGATATTGGCGAAATACTTGTCGGTATACCAGGCCTGGCGCATGCGCTGGATATCGATTTTGAAGGTTTCATTGGTCAATCGTTGATGGTTGAAAAGACTCATTTTCACTCCAAATTTTTAATGACTTCCACACCGTTTAAGAACATGTGATACAAGAATTGAGCATGAATCAGATCACCCGGATGGGGGGTGAGATGGTTTGCAATCGCAGTCTCTACAGGGATATCAAAGGTCTGCACACAATTTTCCGGAACAATGACGCGGCGTTTAAGTTGACGGGCATCTGCTTCGAGGCGCAAATACATGGCTAATTGATAGATGCACAGGTCAGTACAGTCACCGACAACGATAAAGGTGTCAATTTGTGGGTGTTGTTCGATCCAGGCAGGCAGGCCGGTGTTGATCGCCGAATTGGTCGAATTTTTAGGGAATATCGTGAAATCAGAGAAGAACGGCAGCTCTTTGAATTCTTTTATGGTCTCACTTTCGGTAGTACCGCTCACACAGTGGGCAGGCCACTGCGAAAACTCGACTGCGTTGGGCTCGTGAGTATCCTGGGTGAGTACAAAATTCTTTAGGCCCAGGCTGTGCAGGGCAGAGAAGAGCCGGATAATGGGTTTGACAATACCGGCCACCCGTGGACTGGAAAGCGGCCCGGCATAGCAAAACCCGTTGATCATATCCACGCTGATGACGGCCGTTTTTTGTGGTTGTTTAACCAGCTCGGACAACTGTAAAGAAGGCAGTTTTGCGAACCAATTTTCAAGATAACCGGCAAAATCAAGGGATTCTTTTTTTGTATCCATAATTTTCACCATTAATTGCTGGAATTTATCCGGCCAGGAATCTGCCGATGACGATAGCAGTAAATAATCCAGCGGAAAGGAGCGTACCCCAGAGCATTTCGTGGTTGGAGGCTGAGTCCTTCAATTCTAATCCTCCCAGGGTTTGCTGCACCTGGTAATGCGGCCCGGCTACCCAGGCAAAGATCAGACCGCCGACCATGCCGCCCAAATGTCCATAAATATCAATCCCCGGCTGCAAACTGAGCAGAAGATTGACGACTACCACCACACCCAGGTTGATGAGCATNNTTACCGGCATAGCCCGCGACCAGGTATAAGATCAAAAAGCGTTTATGGCCGTAATGTTGCTCCAGGCCGGGACCCAGAACGAACAGCGCGTACATATTAAAACCAATATGCAGAATGTTGGCATGCAGCAGCACCGGAGTGATCAACCGCCAAACCTGGCCGGCCAGGATCAACTGATTGATCTTCTCTCCCAGGAGGGCGGGGTAATCATACTGATAAATTGCCTGTGAGAGGTATTGCAGAACATAGACCAAAACTGTCAAAGCCAGCAGACTGTAGGTTACCCACGGTTTGCCTTTGGAAAGCCGAAAGGTGATTGGCACACGGTTATTGCCCGGTTGTGTTTGGGGTTGGTCTGGAATGTTGGGGGGAGTTGAATTCATCTAAAGGATCTTTCTGTGGTGAACGCGCAAGTGCTCGATATGCAAAATATTGATAATGTCATCCACGGCTGCTTCGAGGTGATCATGGGCGTTAAGCACGATATAGTCAAAAATATCAATTTGGGCCACTTCACGGATCGCTGTAGCCACCCGTACTTTTAGGCTTGCCGGTGTTTCGCTGCGGCGGTCGCATAGACGGTCATACCACTCTTCAACTGTGTTGGGTACCAAAAAAACCAGAATGGCCTGCGGGTACAATTTACGAATGGTGGTCGCTCCCTGAACATCCAATTTGAGTACGACATCTTCTCCGCATTTCAGAGCTTCTTCGATCTGCGAGCGGGGAATGCCCTTGTAGTCCTGATAGACCAACGCATGTTCGATAAATTCACCCTGGGCGATGCGTTTTTCAAATTCCTCAGTTGAATAAAAGAAATAATCGATTCCGTCCCGTTCATCCGCTCGTGGAGCTCTGCTGGTGGCCGTAATGACGAAATGGATGGGAACGTTGCGTTTTTTTAGGCTTTGAATCACAGCGTCTTTCCCGATACCGGAGGTACCCGAAATAACGATCAAGAGAGGCTGTGGACGGAGCAGGTCAAAGGAGAGCTGGGTTAACTGCATATTTTCCTAAGTTTGAAAAAACGAATAAAATTCTCTATCCCTCCGATTATAATGTAATTTCACAGGAGAGAATTGTTGGATGCCCACTTATGAGTTTCGCTGCTTAAATTGTAAAAAACGTTTTGAACAGGTGATTGCTTATGCAGATTATGATTCCACGAAAATCATCTGCATTTATTGCGGCTCGACTTCAGTATCGCGTTCAATCGGGCGGGTAAGGGTGGCTCATAATTCCATGCAGCACCTGGCTGATCTGGCGGACCCTGCCAACCTGGATCAGATCGAAGACGACCCGCGTGCACTTGGCCGGGC
>PMIV01000114.1 GCA_003158355.1 Anaerolineaceae bacterium | reverse complement strand
CGATTGAGGTTACTTTTGCCGAGCCACCGGTTTACGAAAAACGGCCGCCTTGCCCGCAGGCCTTCGTCTGGCGCGGGGAGACATACCAGATCGCAGAGATGCTCAGCGAAGAGCAGGATTTCAACCGCCTCGGTAAATCGGCGCGCAATATACAGCCTCAGCACCTCCAATCTGCCACAAAGGTTGGCTCGTGGGGTGTGGGGCGCTATTCATTCTGTGTGACGGTGGCCGGCGGGCGAATTTTCGAGATCTATTTCGACCGGGCGCCTAAAGATGCCGGTGACCGCAAGGGACACTGGTTTATCAAGGGGGAAAGAGCGTTTGTTGAGTCAAAAGAGTAGAAAATTAAGTAAAACCTTTTGAAAATTAAATAATATCTAAACAATATTCAATATTATTTAATAAGTATTGACTTAAATTAATATTATGATAAAATAACTTTATAAATGATCATAAAGTATTGATTTAATTTGATTTTTGATAAAATAAAGCAAAGTTTTTATGGAGAGAATTTTATGAATAAAATTTTGAATAAATGTCCGGTTTGCGGGGCCGATTTGGCTGTTACCCGGTTATATTGTGTCAATTGCAATACGTCCATTGAAGGTCATTTTGTTCCTGAACATACCCCCTTTGGGCATTTGAGCCCGGAACAGATGCAGTTTTTGCTTACCTTTGTCCGCTGTGAAGGGAAGCTGAACCGCATGGAAGAAGAAATGAAGCTGTCCTATCCCACCCTGCGCAACCGTCTGAATGAAATTGTGCGCGCCCTGGGGTATGAACCGGGCAAAGATGATCTCTCCATGCCGTTATCTGCGGAAGACCGCCGCCAGATCCTCGAAGACCTCGACCAGGGCAAGATCACTTGGGAAGAAGCCCAGGCGCGCCTGCGCGGTGAAAAAGGCAGCGAACCTGCCGTGGATGAAGCGAACGGAGGTGAAAAATAGTCACCTCTGAAGAACGTGTAAAGGTATTGAAAATGGTTCAGGAGGGCAAGATCACTCCTGAGATGGCCGCCGAACTGCTCAAAGCGCTGGAGGCCAGCTCAAAACCCGGCGGGCGCGAGAATAATGCCGGTGCGGTCAGCGGCGAGAATATTTCGGGGTTGAGCGGACGGTTTTTCCGGGTGCGCGTTTCGGATATCGTCAGCGGCAAGGTGCGAGCCAATATTCGTCTGCCGCTGGGGATGGTCAATGCCGGTCTGCGCATGGGCATGAAGTTTTCTCCCGAAGTGGAGGGGCTGAATGCCGAACGGTTGGTTGAAGCACTGGCCAGCGGCAGAACCGGAAAGATCGTCGACGTCTTTGATGATAAAGATGGTGAGCACGTAGAAGTCTACATCGAATAAATCCCGGTAATTCGATCATCAGTTTTTTTATAAACGGACGCACACTCCGTTTAAATTCACGCTGCAATTTTTAAGGAAAAACAGAAATGGAAAACGAAGTAAAACAAGCAGTATCCAATCAATGGATGAAAAAATTCCTGCCCATTTGGAGCGCGCAGTTATTCTCCTTGCTGGGCAGCAGTCTGGTGCAATTTGCTCTGGTCTGGTATTTGACCCAGAAGACGGGTTCAGCGGTGATCTTGACCACCGCCACGCTGATGTCAGTCCTGCCTGAGGTGGTGCTGGCGCCGTTTGCCGGCGCTTTGGTGGACCGCTGGAACCGGCGCATTGTGATGATCCTTTCAGACGGTGCGACGGCTTTCTTCACCCTCATTCTGGCGGTGTTGTTCGCACTCAACCAGGTTCAGGTTTGGGAAATATTTGTGGTGCTCTTCTTGCGCTCCATCGGCGGAATTTTTCAGTGGCCGGCCATGTCCTCTTCCACTTCGCTGATGGTTCCGGAAGAGCATCTTTCACGGGTCGCCGGCATCAATCAGGCTATCCGCGGCAGCCTGAACATTGTGGCTCCTCCTCTGGGAGCATTGTTAATGACTTTGCTGGCTTTTTATCAGGTAATCTCCATTGATATCATCACTGCCGTCATTGCCATTACCCCGCTGTTCTTCATCATGGTGCCTCAACCGGAACGCAGCAGCGAGGCTTCTAAAGTCAATCTCAAGGTTGTCCTCAAAGACATGGAAGAGGGATTCAATTTCATGAAATCCTGGCCGGGATTGCTGATCCTGGCAGGGGTGGCTGCATTCATCAACCTTGTTCTGGTGCCGACCGATTCATTGATGCCTCTTTTGGTCACCCAGTATTTCAAAAAAGGAGTCTGGGAATTAAGCCTGCTGGATTCCATGATGGGGATCGGAATTGTCGTTGGCGGTGTACTGCTGGGGATCTGGGGCGGATTTAAAAACAAGGTGGTCACCAGCATGTTCGGTGTGATGGGCATTGGTCTGGGCATCATGCTGGTCGGGGTCGTTCCGGCAGGTCTTTTCCCGCTGGCTGTGGCAGGGACTGCCCTGTTTGGTTTCATGATGCCAATGGCGAACGGACCGATGCAGGCACTGATGCAAAGCAAGGTTCCGCCCGAAATCCAGGGCCGAGTGATGAGTTTCGTCAGCAGCATTTGCGCGGCCATGATGCCTGTGGGCCTGCTGATCTCGGCCCCGGTGGTCAAAGCCACCAGTTTGCAGACCTGGTTCTGGGTGAGTGGCGCGGTCACAATTTTGTTGGGCCTGAGCGGCTTCTTCATCCCGCAGGTGCTCGAACTGGACAGGGCAAAAATGAAAGTGGAAGTGGTAGAGGAAGAACCAGTTTTGGCAGGCTAACGCTCCAATATAACGGATGAGGGCATTTCCCCGCTGTTTACAGTGGAAAAAGTGGTAATTTTTACCTCACCCCCAACCCCCTCTCCATCCCCGCGGATGGAGAGGCGCAGGGGTGAGGCCGGAGTTAGAAAAAGGTGGCGGAATGACGTTAACAGATCTTGTTGTGATCGTTGCCCAATGTCTTTGGGGGATCAGTGAGTTTATCATTTACAAGCGGATGAGATCAAGCGAAAAAAACGCCGATCAGAAAAGTTATAAGGTGCTGTATGACATCACCCTTGGCAGTCTGGCATTGGGCATTTTTGTAGGCATATATCTTAAGTTCAACAATCTATTCGGATTATATGACCCGGCTATTTTCTTCCCGATCACCGGCGTGTGTCTGATGATCCTGGGTTTGTTCATCCGGCTTTCTGCGATCAACCAGTTGAAGCAGTTTTTCACCATCAACGTTGCCATTCGCGGCGATCACAAACTGGTCACAGACCGCCTGTATGAATACATAAGGCATCCGGCGTATTCCGGGGGGATCATCACGTTTATCGGCTGCGCCATTTGTTACGGCAACCCGGTCAGTTTCGTGGTGATAGCCCTGCCCTATATTCTTTTGATATTAAATCGAATCAAGATCGAAGAAGCCGTCTTGACCGAGAAATTTGGCAAGGACTACATCGAAATGCAGCGAAAGACTAAAAAATTGATCCCGTTCATCTATTAATGTGGATTATTGGCGCGCTTTTTACGGCAGCAGCGTGTTCAACTGGCTCGAAAGCGCCAGATCGACCAGGGGCGTTTTATCATTCATCTGGCGGATGCTCAGACGTACGTCGGTGGCTTTATCCACCGAGTACGATAGGTCTGTTTTAAAGGCGACATAATCTTCACCGGTTGGCGTCGCTTTTAAAGTGACCTGTTTGGAGGCGACAATGCCGCCGTTGGCCTTGATCAGTTCCACGATCAGTGGGGCACTGCTGACCGAATGGGCGTAGCCCTGCAGATGTACTACCCCGCCTTTGATAGACGAAAGCAGCTTTGGGGTAGTGATCACGAAGGTTTGTTTGCCAAAGCTGGAAGATTCAATTTCAGAATCACCCACTTGCATCAAGATCAACGGCACGCTGGAGACGGCGATCTTGCGTCCGTCGCTGTCGAACGAGGTCAGGGTCAGCTCGGTGGATTCTCCGCCTGAGTTGATCTCGAACGGGAATTCGCTGGCAAATGTTGCCCAACCGGAATCCTGGCTCAGTTTGCTCAACTGGTTGATGATCAGCCGTCCATCTTCTCCCCAGAGCTGCAGGGTTACTTTGCCCTGGTCGCCCGGCTTGGCGTAAGCACTGACGGAGAGAGGAGAGGAAACGCGGGAGTTAGGCCCGGGGCTGTAGATAATGAGTTGAGCTGCCGGGAAATTTTGATCGTTAAAATCGTCTGCTAGTTCAGTCGGGACGGGCATGGTAGGTTGAAGGATGACAATGGGGGTCTGCTGCAGTGCTGCTGTAGTAGGTGCAGGCGGCAGTGTGGGCGTGGCTGTCTGCGAGGCGGGCAAGTTCGCGTCCGCAGTGCTGGTGGAAGAAGTGAGGCTGGCAATCGGGTTGGCGACGCAGCCCGTCAGGGTAAGGAGAGCGGCCAGGAGCATCACTGCCGGAGTGTACAATGATCGGGTTCGTAGCATATAAAGATTTTACATCATGTTGTTCAAATCGTGTTTCTGAACATAAAAATGAAACTCCCGGCCTCTGGCTTGAGACCGGGAATAAAGTATAGGTTGTATGGATTGCGCTAAAAATTACAATTCGTAAATTTCGGAATATTTCTTGTTGAGATAACGTAAATAAGGTTCGGGGGTAATGGCGCTGCCGGTGACCCGTTTGACCAGGACTTCCGGCTCGAATTTGGCGCCGTGGCGGTGAATGTTGCTGCGCAGCCAGGCCAGCAATTCTGCGAAATTCCCTGCTTCGATCTGCTCTTCCACGTTGGGAATATCGGCCTGGATCTTTTCCCATAACTGGGCAGAGATCAGGTTGCCCAGGGTGTAGGTGGGGAAGTAACCCATTAACCCGCTGGACCAATGTACATCCTGCAGCACACCCAGCCGGTCGTTCGGAGGCACGATACCCAGGTATTCTTGCATACGCGCGTTCCAGGCTGCTGGCAGGTCTTTGACTGCCAGGCTGCCTTCCATGAGGGCAATCTCGAGTTCAAGGCGGAGCATGATGTGCAGGTTATAGGTTGCTTCATCTGCGTTTACACGGATGAGAGAAGGCTCGACTTTATTGATGCCTTTATAGAAGTTCTTTAAACCCACACCCTCCAATTGTGATGGAAAGATTTTCCTGAGTTGAGGATAAAAGAATTCCCAAAACGGCAATGACCGGCCTACAAGATTTTCCCACATACGTGATTGGGATTCATGGATCGCCAGAGAAGTGCCGTGAGCCAGGGAAGTCCGTTCATAATCGGGGTTGATCCCTTGCTCATACATCGCATGTCCCGATTCGTGCATCGCACTGAATAATGTTGCCAGGGGATTACCCGGCTCGAAACGATTTGTGATGCGAACATCATTAACACTGAACGAAGACTCGAATGGATGTGGGGCTTTATCCATGCGCCCGCGGCTCCAATCGAAACCGAACTTCCTGGTCACTTCCGCGCTGAAGTCCCACACTTTACTTTCGATATATTTCTTATGGAGAAATTTATCATTGACCTGGGGGCGAGCAGCGATCGCTTTTATCAATTCCACTTGTTTGGTTCGCAAACCATCGAAAATGGCCTGTACGTCGGCGGTTTTCATACCGGGTTCGTAATCATCCAACAGCGTGTCATAGGGATGGTCAGCGGGAGGAAAGAAACTAATATATTTCCTGACAAGCTCCACCACTTTTTCAAGATGAGGAAGGAAAATGGAAAAATCGGATTTTGATCTGGCCTCCGCCCAAGCTTCATATGCCTTGGTGGTGACGATCGCCTGCTCTGCTACAAACTCGGGAGGGACCCGGACGGCTTTGTCATAATCGCGCGCGGCAACTCGAATCATGGCCGCATCATCGGAAGATGATTCGGCGCCTGCAAATTCCTGTTTAAGTTCATCCAGCAATTTGCCGACTTCTTCTGAAGTAGCTTTTTGATGAGCCAGTTTGCCGATGGTCGCCAGTTGTTGGCCGCGTGCATCGCCGCCTCCGATGGGCATGTAAGTTTGCTGGTCCCAGCCTAATAAGCCGGCAGTACTGCCAAGGTCGGAAACTTCCTCGAAAATTTTTTTCAATTGCTCCAATTTATCCGTCATACATTACTCCCGGTATTATCAGTGAATCTTGTGACCTTTTTAATGGAATTTTTGGAACGAAAGAATATTGATCAAGGGAGGATCAATTTACTTTCCATCTTAACGGTTCGCCGAGCAGGGCAGCCAGCACTTCGTGGGCGATATCATCAGCCGCGCGAGTTTGTGCTTCAACGGTTTGCGATCCGATATGCGGCGTCGTTATCACTTTTGGATGTCTGACTAAATCAGTACCGCCGGGTGGTTCTGTCGCAAAAACGTCAAGAGCTGCGGCAGCCACCTTCCCGGAATTGAGTGCAGCCAACAGGGCGGACTCATCAATAATTCCACCACGCGCCGCAGAGATGATCCTGACACCGTCCTTCATCTCCGAAAAGGCCATCTGGCTGATCAGGTCACGAGTGTGAACATTAAGCGGCGAATGCAAAGAAATAAAGTCCGACCATTCGTAAAGATCCTGGATCGAAACAGGTTCCCCGCCGCGCGCTTTGATATCGTCTTCCGAAACAAATGGATCATAGGCAATGACATTCATGCCGAAGGCAGCCGCGCGTTTGCCGACCTCCATGCCAATCCGTCCAAAACCAATGATGCCGAGGGTTTTACCGCTGAGCTCAACGCCTTCAAAATCCTTCTTAAGCCATTCCCCTTTTTTCATGGCTGTATCGGCGCGCGGGATTTCACGGGCCGTGGCCAACAGGAGGCCAAATGCCAATTCAGCCACCGCCAGCGTGGTTGAAACTGGAGCATTTACAACGGTAACACCATGTTTCTTGGACGATTCCAGGTCTATGTTGTCCACACCTACACCTGCACGGCCAACCACTGTGAGTCTCTTTCCGGCGTCGAGGACCTCCGCAGTCACTTTTGTACGGCCGCGCACAATCAACGCATCGTAGTCGCCGATAATTTTGAGGAGATCTGAAGCCGAGATGCCTGGTTTATCGTCCACACGGCATGACTTACGAAGAATGGACTGGCCAGCCTCTCCCAGTCCATCGGTGATCAAAACCTTGAAATCAGCCATATACTTATTTTACACGATAAGTATAAAGCCATGCTGATTTTAAAAATATTCCGTGATTTCCCAATAATATTGGATGTGAAGTTTATTGTTTTTTCAAGGGCATTTTCGGTGATCACCGTTGCCGTCCACACGAACATCGACAGTCATTCCCTCCTTTAAATCAACGGTCAAGACTTCGGGCTGACCATCCACATCCGTATCAAAGACATTATGAATCCCGGGATAAATCCATACTTCGTTATCAGGATTATTATTGACGGATGGGAGGGTGGTATCACCAGGCTCCACGATCATTTGGTCATAGGTGCAATTCCTTAAATAAGCGGGAACCGGCCAACCGGTAGGGAGGATCTCAGGCATGTCCATGAGATTGCCCGATACCGAGGAGAAAACGGTTTGGATCGAAACCCACCCCGTCTTTCCCGGAAGTGTGGGGATCGGAACTTCGACCCAATTCACCAAGACATCGTGAGCCAAGACAAGGGCGCTCTGGCCCTTCAGGAGGAGAGCGATCGGATTGTACGCCAGGCCCGGACCTCGGCGTATGAATAGATTACCGTTCACTGCTGTTATCGTCACCGACGAGGGTGTAGAAGATGGCATGATACCATCCACCGGAAATGTGCTGGAAGGAGTGGAACTTATCCTGGCTTCAGGTGTGGAGGTGATCAGAGTTGAAGAATCTGCCTGCGATGATTGAGTCACAAATGTAAAGGGTGTCCCAGCAATCGGAGGATTTTTAGATACGACACATGCCTGAGTGAAACCGATCAGGACCAGTAAGAGCAAACAGGAATATATTTTAGAGGATCTTGTAGACATCCTACAATCCTGATGCCATCAGCTGAGCATTATTCATAGCGCAAAGCCTCAACCGGCTCCAAACTGGCAGCGCGGTTGGCCGGATAAATGCCAAAGAACAAACCGACTGTGGCAGAAAAGATCGTAGCCAGCAATATCGAATCAATTCCCACGATCGGAGTGAAATTATTGCCGGTGGCGACCGCTATGCGTCCGACGACGAAAGCAATAAGCCATCCAAACATAATGCCGATAATACCGCCGATCAAACTAAGCAGAGATGACTCGGCCAGAAACTGGACCAAAATATCGCGTTTGCGCGCACCCAGGGCTTTCCGCAAGCCGATCTCGCGCGTGCGTTCGGT
>PMIV01000112.1 GCA_003158355.1 Anaerolineaceae bacterium | reverse complement strand
CACCAGGACCGGAATTAACACCAACTCGAAAAGCTGCATTATATTTACATTTCCAAGAATTTCGCCAAAAATATCCGCTGCCATGCGTTCATCAATTCTAACCAGTGCCGTAGTTAATTGCTGCGTCTGGGTATTGATATCCAGAATGCTGCCATTTTTTCTTGGAACCGGCTCTTTATCACTGATCACTGCTTCAGGCCAATTTTCTTTACTGATGGCTCGATTAAAATCAGCCACCACGGAGCTGATCGAAATGCCCGCATCCACTTGTCTCTTCACCCAATTGAGTGCAGCAATATCTCTCTCACTATAAAGTCTGTAACCATTGATTGCTCGCTGTGGCTCCAATAATCCGTAACGTCTTTCCCACGCACGGATGGTCACAGCCTGGATCTCGGTTTTTTGAGATACTGCTTTGATATTAAATTTAGCTTCATCTGAATAATCAAGTATTGAGACCATAGAAAACCTGTCAAATGTTTGTAATGGGTTTTTACATTAAGGTTAATTCCATTTTACACTTTTTTTGATTCTTTAATTATTACCTTCTGAAACGTGGCAGTCATGGGCATATAATAGAAATGTTTGAAAATCCCTCAGGAGGATGACATGGCTTCTGCTAAAGATCGATTTTTAAAGTATGTTACTGTGGATACGCAATCTGCCTATGACCAGGAGATGCTTCCATCCACAAAAAAGCAATTTGATCTGGCCAATTTATTGGTAAAGGAATTACAAGAATTGGGTCTGAAAGAGATCAGCCTGGATGAACAGTGTTATGTAATGGCCACGCTTCCCACTAATATCGAAAAGAAGCTGCCCGTGATCGGGTTCATTGCGCATATGGATACCAGCCCGGATGCCAGCGGTACGTCGGTCAACCCACGCATCATTCAATCTTATGACGGCAATGAGATATTGTTAAACAAAGCGCTCGATCTACACATGAACACGACTGATTTCCCCGAGCTGAAAAAATATATCGGGCAGGAACTGATCGTCACTGACGGTAATACACTGCTAGGTGCAGATGATAAAGCCGGGGTAGCAGCTATCATGACCGCCCTTGAAACCCTGATGAATCATCCCGAACTCAAACATGGCACAATCAAGGTCGGTTTTACCCCTGATGAAGAAGTGGGGCACGGCGCGGATGGTTTTGACGTCAAGAAATTCGCTGCAGATTTTGCCTACACCGTCGACGGCGGCGAACTGGGTGAGCTGGAATATGAGACCTTCAATGCAGCAGCAGTGTCCGTCACCATCAACGGCAAAGGCGTACACCCCGGGGCTGCCAAAGATAAAATGGTCAACTCCATCCATGTAGCCCAGGAATTCGACGCCATGTTCCCGATGAACGAGCGTCCGGAATACACCACCGGTTATGAAGGTTTTTATCATCTGATGCGCTTCAGCGGCGATATTGAAAAAACCACACTCAGCTACATTATCCGCGATCACAATCGGGCGATCTTCGAAAAGCGTAAAGCATTAATGCTGTCAGCAGCCGAATTCCTGAATGAGCGTTACGGTAAAGGCACCGTGACCGTCACAGCCAAAGACCAGTACTACAACATGCGCGAAAAGCTGGAACCGGTTTTCGAGATCGTGGAACTCGCCAAGGCAGCTATCGAAGCCCTGGGGATCAAACCAATTATCCTGCCCGTACGCGGCGGCACGGACGGTTCCAGACTTTCGTTTATGGGTCTACCCTGCCCCAACCTGTTTGCCGGCGGCATGTTCTTCCACGGCCGTTACGAATTCATCCCCAGCGATTCACTCGAACAGTCCAAGAATACCATCCTCAAGATCATTGAACTGTCTACTCAAAAGTACTGATTCTCGCTAAAATAAAAATTCGCCTGACTTTAAAAGTCAGGCGAATTTTTAGATCTACTTTTTGCTATCCAACCGTCCGTTTGCGATTCAACACTTCATTGACGACGAGGGAGGCCACCACGATCAATCCGCCGATGAGCAGGTACAGTAAATTCGTCTTTTCTCCAAACACAAGCAGAGAGATCGCTACCGCCAGCGGGATCTTGAAATCGTTGAAAATAGCCAGCGCGCCGGCATTGACCTTGCGCGCACCAAAATTCCATAGGAAGAAACAGATGCCGGAGGCAAATATTCCCAGGTAGACCAGCGTCCAGATCTGTTTTGCTGTGAGCGTCAATGAGGCAAGCGGGGTGAAGATCAACGTGGCCAATGCCGTGACGGTAGCCGCCCCCAGATAAAGCGCGCCAAATACTTCATGGTCTCTGAGCTCATTTTTACCGGCCATCAATTTGCGATAATAAAGCTGACCAAAGGCAAAAGCCAGGTTTGAAACCTGAACCAGCAGGAACCCGGTAAGAACTCCCGGCGAGAGGATCTGGCTTTGTTCGATCACCCAGGTTCCGGCAATGGCCAGCACTGCTGTAATAAGGTAAAGCACATTAAATTTTCTATTCAGGGCATCATTGATCAACGTCACATAAAGCGGAGTGAAGATGGTGAACAAAGCAACTTCATAGGCTTGCAGATATTTAAACGAAGCAATGTAAGCAATATACATCACCCCAAATTGCAGCACACCAGTTAAAAATAGCTTCCAGAAAAGCGATTTGCCAATTTTCTTGAATTTTATGAACGGTAGAAAGACCAACAGAGATAATGCCATACGGGCAAAGGAGACAAAATTGGAATCTATACCAGTCAGATTTCCCTTGATCAGTCCAAAAGAGAATCCCCAGGCAAGAGAGACGAGCAATAATATCCACATATATCTACCTCAAATAAAAAGATCCGGCTGTAATAAATACTACCGGATTTTTATGCTCAACAACTAGTACCCCGTCCAACGTTATTCTTATAGATCGTTTGCCAAAATGGAAAGTGGAAACAGGATATTGAAATCGTACTTTCATATTGGACGGAGTACTATTGATAAACGTCTAAAATCCTTCTGAAAGTGTTACTCAACCAGGTTTTCTGCTTCAATAACAGGCACAGAAGATTCCGGATCGGTGAGGATAATTTTTGGGTCCTTCAAAAATGAGATGACACCTGTAGCCACGAGCAATAACACTGCCGCCAATAACAACGATGGTGTAAAAGAGCCGTCTTTCGTCTTCATGGCATCCATCAGGTAAACAAAAACCACCGAAGCCTGGCCAAATAACTGCAGCAAACCGTTAGAGGTTCCTTCAGGGGTGGGATAGGTGATTTCGGTAGCAAACTGCATCGCGATCGGGCTGGCACTGATCAAAAAGAACCCCAATCCAAAGGAACTAAGCAGCAAGATGGGCAAAGACCTGGCAAAAGTCACACCGATGAGAAACGGGATGGCCAGAAGGACTCCGATAAACAAGAAACGTTTACGTTTATGCTGCCTGTCCGAAAGAGCGGGTAAAACAATAGCTCCCACAATTCCACCGACTAACATCAAAGCGCCCAGGTCGCCGGCCTCTGACGAACCAAAATTCCGGCCGCGGACGATCGGCTCGATCCAGGTGGTCAATCCGTTGAAAATTGCCATCCCCAGAAATTGAATGAAGACCAACAGCCAAAACATCTTGTTCTTAACGGCACTCTTTAATCCGTCTAAAACCAGAGCACGGACTTCGCTGCCCTCAGCACAGGGAGGTGTAGGTGGATTATCACGTGCGAAAATGATAAATAAAACAGCCGATAATGCTGCAATAGCACCGTAGATCAATTGAACAGTGGCTAAATTCCCGGTGGATGCCACCAGCATAGGTGTGATCACCATTCCCAGCGCAATGCCGATCAGACCCGAAAGCGTCACCAGGCCAACAGCCGTAGCCCGAAATTCTTTTTCAAACCAACGAGCGGGCAGGGTCGTCCATGAATTCATCAAAAAGGGTTGACCAATGCCAATGCCAATAGTGCAGATCACCACCCAAGTGTAGTTGGTCCCGGCCAATCCGCGGGTAACGGCAAATATGCCCATCAGTAAAGCGCCGAAGCCAACTGATTTTCTGAAACCGTAAGTATCGATGGCCCAGGAGACCGGAATTGAGAGCGGGATGAAAACGATCATAAAGGTCATCGCTAAAAATCCGATCTTCAGATCGGTAACATGATAAAACTGAGCAGCTGCTCCGGTCACCGGTGAATAAGAGATCCACAAAAGTTGGACCATCAAATTCACAAACATGAATACCGCNNTTGATAAAGAATATTAATAATTGTACTTGAAGAAAATTAATTGATATTGAATAAAAACCCTCATCTATGGGTTTGGTTTCTCCTCAATATTGCTTATATTTATAGTAATATTACTTTGGATATAAATAAAATAATATCTTTAAAAAAGGCATCTAATTAAAAATTGCTGGGATATAATTTGACCGTTGCAAAATGAAAGAAAATATTGAATCAAAGGAATGGAAATGAGCGAGATTCTGGAAGCAAAAAAAACCGTTTTAGAAATTTGCCAGAAACTGATCGCCAAAGGGATTTTGATGGGAACGGGCGGCAATATATCCGTGCGCGTCGTCGGTCAAAAAGCCTTTGCTATCACTCCCAGTAATTACGATTACACCAAGATGACCGTGGATGATATCTGCGTGCTCGGTTGGGATCTCTCTGTAATCGAAGGCAAAATGAAGCCATCGGTAGAAAGCAGTATGCATGCAGCTATTTATGAACATCGTCTGGACACCAACTGCGTCATTCATACCCATCAGATTTATGCCAGTGCTTTAGCTCTAACGCATACCCCCATTCCTGCGTTGTACGATGAACAGGTAAAATTTCTGGGTAAAAAAGTCGAGATTGTCGACTATGCTCCCTCCGGAACTCCCTTCTTAAAGAACAACGTTGCAAAACGACTGGGCAATCACGCAAACGCCTATATTTTACAAAATCACGGGGCTCTTTTACTTGGTCCTGACCCTGACCGTACGATTTTCAATGTGCAATTATTGGAAAAATGCGCTGTCACCTACATTTTAGCCATTTGCACTGANNNATTTCCGAATGGCATGACACTGCTGAAATTTATCGAAAACTGGACTTATTGGTAAGCCAACCTCCACATCCTATCAAAGCTGAGAAGATGGCGGAATATTTAAAATACTTCGATACCCAGTGTCAGGGCTCCAAAAAACTCACCGATGAAGCGAAGCAGTATATTCCGGGCGGCGTACAGCACAACCTAGCCTTCAACTACCCCTTCCCGATGGCGATTAAAAAAGCCGAAGGGGCTTATATGTGGGATGTCGATGGCAACCGTTACATCGATTTTCTCCAGGCCGGGGGCCCTACTGTACTGGGCAGCAATTATGGCCCCGTAAATGAAAAAGTGATGGAAGTGATCCGCGAGTCCGGTCCTGTCACCGGGCTTTTTCACGAATATGAGCTCAAATTAGCACAGTTGGTCAACCGCTTGATGCCGAATATCGAAATGCTGCGCATGTTCGGTTCCGGCACCGAAAGCGTCATGGCAGCCATCCGGGCAGCCCGCGCTCATACCGGCCACCGCAAGATCATTAAAGTCGGCGGGGCTTATCACGGCTGGAGCGATTCCATGATCTACGGCCTGCATGTTCCCGGTACCGGCCGCCTCGAAGCAGTGGGCATTCCCTTTGGCGGAACCGCCAACACTGAAGAGTTTTACCCCAATAACCTGGCACAACTGCGCCGCAAACTGATCTTCAACCGCGTTCGCGGTGGGACTGCGGCCGTCATTCTGGAGCCCGTTGGCCCCGAGAGCGGCACACGCCCCATTTATAAAGATTTCAATCAAAAAGTACGTGAACTTTGTGATGAATTCGGCGCTCTGTTGATCTTCGATGAAGTAGTCACGGGCTTCCGCATGGGGTTGGGCAGCGCGCAGGGATATTTCGGTGTCAAACCTGACCTGACCGTGTTCGGCAAGTGCATCACCGGTGGTTATCCCATGGCCGGCGGTCTGGGCGGACGGCGCGATGTGATGCAGCATCTTTCTGCGGGCATCAGCGGCGGCACCGGTGAACGTGCCTATGTCGGCGGCACACTTTCTGCCAACCCGCTTTCTTGTGTAGCCGGGTATTATGCTCTCCTCGAAATGGAACGGACCAACGCTCCAGTTCTGGCCGGGCAGGCAGGCGACCGTCTCACCAAAGGCCTGCAGGCCATTATTCAGAAACACGATCTGCCCTTTGTTGCTTTCAACCAGGGTTCGATCTGCCATCTGGAAACCGCCGCCGTGATGCTGTTGGATTTCAAGCACCCCATCCGTTTAACCAAGGAACTCAAACCCCGCAAGCACATGATGGAAGAAATGGGCGCAGCATACATGGCTTCGGGCGTTATCACCCTGGCTGGCAGCCGCATGTACACCAGCATGGCTGATACTAACGAAGTAATCGATGATGCTCTTGAACGCTTTGAAGGTGTGTTAACCAGCGTCGAATAGTTTTTCATTCAGCCAATACCATTAATCGTTTGGTAACTCCAAATACCAAACCATAAGTTTTTTGACATCAAACCCGCGAATTTGGATTTTCGCGGGTTTATGCCTCAAGTTGATATTTTCGGTCCATTGAAAGGACAAGAAAGAATATGTTGGTCAGTCAAAATATTGCCATAAAAGAAATGAAACCGTTTGATCTGCAGCGGAAGATTGTCTCATTCATGACCTCTTCGTCATGGAAGGAGGTGCCTCTGGTTTCTTACCTGTATGAACCAGACGTAACTGATTTCTATGAGGAATACTTAAAGCTGTCAAATTCCAGAAAAAAAAGTACTGAGGCACAAAAAATAACCTTCAATACACTTTTACTAAAAACATTGATCGAAGGTCTTCTGGCATCTCCCGAACTAAATTCGCTGCTTGAATACAGTCACAAAACGGTCAATGGTCGTTTATATATTTGCGATGATATCAATATTTCGCTCCCGTGGATGCTGGCAGACGGCCGCATGATCACCCCGATCATTGCCAAAGCCAATAAAATGTCACTTGATGGAATATCTATGGCAATTTCCATAATGAAACAAAGGATCGATCAAACCAACATTGACGAATTGTTTTATAGCTCCGCTCTTTCTGATACTCTAAGCAAGGTAAAGCGCCTGGATCCGGCCATGTTTGCCCGCATCTACTCAGTTGTATTCGGCAGGCAAAAAATGGTTCATCTAAAAGGTGCGGCCAAGAAACAATATTACAGTGTTTCTGCAGACTCCCATCTGACCGAAAAGGACCTGATGGACGGCACCGTGACAATTTCAAACATCGGTTCTCTCTACCGCGAACAACACGGCGCTTTTAGCCTTCTTGAAGTCCTTCCGCCCCAGGTGTTTGCCATTGGCGTCAGTGCTGTCCAGGAAAAGCCGGGAGTGTTTGTGGACGGCGATGGAAATAAGCAAATCGGGATCCGAAAATTTTTACCTTTCTGCCTGGCTTTCGATCACCGCGCCGTAGATTTTGATGTACTCATCCCCTTCTTAAAAAGGTTGGATGGAATTTTTACCCACCCGGTTGAGATTCAAAAATGGTAATAGCTGCGGGTAAAATGATGACCTTATTTAAAATAAACAGCCCTGAAGAGCTTAGTAACTTTTCAAGGCTGTTTTATTT
>PMIV01000162.1:3429-3694 GCA_003158355.1 Anaerolineaceae bacterium | reverse complement strand
AATTGGTGGTGAAGAATCGGGCGGTATTTCCTTCAAAGGGCATATTCCCGAAGGCGACGGACCGATCATGGGATTGTTATTGGTTGAAATGATCGCCGCATCCGGCGCATCGCTTTATGAAATGGTCGAAGATTTACAAAAAGAAGTAGGCCCGGTTCAATATGAACGAACTGACCTGCGCTTAAAATCCCCGGTTGCCAAAGAAAAGATGACTGAAAAACTCATCAACGATGCACCCCAGAGCATTGGCGGTGAGAGCGTGGTT
>PMIV01000162.1:0-3330 GCA_003158355.1 Anaerolineaceae bacterium | reverse complement strand
GGGATCAAAAATAAAACTTCAAAATATGAAAACAAAAAAGGTCTGTCTCACAAAGAAACAGACCTTTTCAAAAACACAAATGAATTGATTATTGGGCCGAGGTACGTAACTTTCGGCTCAGGAAGATCACTGCGATCAAGATCACGGCCAGACCCAATACCCCTGGAATGCCATATTCATCCGCAAAACCGGTCTTGGGCAGCGCAGTAGAAGTCGCCTGCGGGTTAGTGGTGCCATCTCCACCCAGAGCCACTTGAGTTTGCAGGGCTTGCACCGTTGCCAACTCGTTGGCAGAAAGCTGTGCTCCTGCCACAACCGGCGTACTGGTAGCGACCAGGATTACCGGTGTTTTGGCCTGTCCCTGAGCAAGAATGATTGGGGCGGCAGTGGTGGCAACCACCTGAGCGTTGGCGGTAGCTGCCATAGCTGTTGCTGTGTTGGCTGCGTTGATCTGCGCAACCTGTTCAGCATTATTGGCGCGCTGCTGGGCGATGATGTTGGGCGCGATCAGCAGCAGCAATACAAGTGCCAGGATAAGGATCACGCCAATGATCCCAATCGCCAGCAAGAAGTTCTTTCCAGAAGAAGGTTGATTTTCGGGCTGTGAGGGTTCCGGTTCTGATTCTCCCCCGAATCCTAAATCCGGATTGAATTGGTCGTCATCAAAATTATTCAATGCCATGGTTTTTTCTCCTTATCCGGTCACCCTGAAGTTGGTTGGGCAAATCCGATTACATCCAAATTAAAAATGGGTATGATCTTTCTTTCTTTATTATCCATGATTACACTGGCAGCGCAAACCCGCAATCCATTGGGAAGAGCCGTCAATCCGGGGATTATTTTTTCAATTGTACCAGTTTGACCCAGATAGGGCGCAGTATGAACACGAACCATCTGTCCGGCCGTCACCCTGGATTGAATAACAATGTTCCGTTCGTCCACAGGGGCATAGACCAAAGCTTCTGGACGAGATTGAATAGAGCCATTTTCAAGGCCGGCGTCCAACGCCACTTCATGATTATTATACAGAGAAAGCATTTTCAATGCCGCACTGTTCATGCCACTCCTGCCAAAACCTTCCGTGAGCAAAATCGGATAAGGTTGGGAGAGCGCTTTTTCAAGCAAAGAAAATGGCATCGTGCCCAGAATGAGCCCTGCGACGGGCAGAGTCGCTGCCAGATCAAGCATTTTTTCGTCGTTGCAGGTGGCTGAAGCGATAATGGAACCACGAGCGGTGATCTCAAAATCGGCAGAAGCCAGAACAGCACTTGTTGTCTCTGCTTTGCAGAGCAGCGGGCCTGCTGCAAATTTCTTGTTTCCCCAGGCGCCCTGGATGATGGAAGCGGTTGTTTCTATGACCGCGCCGCGATTGTTGATGATCTCGGCAATTGTGCCTGAATACCTGGCTTCAAGAGAAATGTTTTTTGTTTCAGTCTGAATTAACACCTGACCATCATGAATGGAGATGATCTTGCCGGGAGCAGGAGTGCGGATGACGCGGGAAAAGATCCCTCCGGTTTCTGCGATGATATCGTGTTCACCCAAAATTTCTCCGACCTTGCGTTGGATCAAGGATTCGGCTGCTTTGGGACCGCTGAGGCCGAAGACTCTGACGACATCCACTAATTCGTGATGAGTAGGGACGGTCGCTTCAGCAAGGATATCCTCTGCATTCACCTTTTGTCCCTGGCGCACCATGACAGTACCGACAACCGGCAAAAGTCGGCTGCGGCGGACATGTGTGGCGGGGGTGAACTGGATAAACGAGGTGTACATTTAATCTCCCAAAAGAGTAGTTGCAAATAGTGTGCCAATTATTTTGGAGCCAACATTGAATCCCATCGGCCGAGAAGTTCCCCGCGAATGGCCGGATTCTTGGGTAACCTGATCGGCCTCCCGCGCGCATCGATGATCAACCCGCATAAACCGCCGTTGACTTTGAAATGAGTGTCTTGCAATTCAAAAGATTCCACCTGAACCCCGCGGTTCAGTTCTAGATCCAAAGTGGCACTTTCGCCGGTGCGTAATGGAATGACTGCGAGTGTACCCTGCTTAACAATCACTTCTGTTGTTTTCCCATCACTGGTCTGCAGATGTGCATGTAAAATCTGGCTGCCAATCCTGAGATTGCTATCAGTAGAAATTACCGTGGCCAGGTTGGTGAAGGCAGAAGATTCAAGTACTTGCACCGGTAAAAGCGGCAGCGTGCGGGCAATGGCTCCCAGAGTTGGCAAGATCGAATGGGAGTCAAGAATGAAGGTTGAGATGCCCTGGGGTTGAATTCCATCCAGTAACATCTTTAATAACTGTCTGGGAGAACCGGACTGGGTTAATGCGGCGCCTGAACATAAAATTGTTTCATAGCCGTTTTCAGCCAACGCACCGCGGGCAGCCAGTTCGCGCATGATATAGCGCAATAACTGCCGGTACGCAGAATGTTCCACGGACAGAGCTTCAACCGTCATGGGCAGTGAAGCCGGGAAGAGCGTTTTTTGCCACAATTGTTCTCGCGCTTCTTCAAAATTTATGCCCGTTGGGAACCATTGGGAAATTTCTGAGAAAGGAGTGGCTTTTAAAAACTTTTCGAAACCCTGAGCTGATCCTACCGGCAGCACGTTCAAATTCAGTTCGCCAGCGACTGCTGAGGCTGTGATCGTTGAGGCGGCTCCCAAATCAATGCTCAAAACGCCTTTTTCAGGATCCCTCACCTTGCTTAAGAAACGGGTGATCCGGCCGATGGCAATTGCCGAGGGGCAAGGACTATCATTGCAAAGCGGTGTCAACTGCTTGAGGCCATCGATCTCTTCATAACGTAATGTTGTGACCACTTTGGCCAGTTCTTCGGCAGCCTGATCGATTTCCTCATTTTCCATATTTGGACGCACATTTCCGGTGTTGCTGAAAACAGTGAATGCATCCAGGGTTTCCTGAACGGGCTTGGCAAGTAAAAGATTTCCAGAGTAAACCACAGGAGGACGCGCGCTCTTGGGCATTAGCTGTAGGATAGCAGCAATTAAGTTTGCCATTTTTTTGACAGAACGCGAAGCACCGCGGTCAGTACCACCAGCAAATAGGATCAGGTCGGGATGAGCATTCAGGGTGTCGTCGATTTGTTCATGAATGGTGCGCGGGTCGTTGAGGCTGATACTCTCCACGATCTGGCCGGTTACGGTTGAGGCCAGTTTGTTGATGGATTGCAGTGAGACATCACTCATCAGCCCAAAGGTGGCAATGGCCAACCGTCTTCCAACAGAATAGGTGATAAATATGCGATCGATACCTTCACCGTTCATTTGGCAGGGAATAATGAGGCTGCCCTGTTGGTTGAGC
>PMIV01000194.1:1803-11538 GCA_003158355.1 Anaerolineaceae bacterium | reverse complement strand
GTTCAAGGTTCCACCCACACCTTCGGCTGTCAGCGCATCTTGTGCTTTTGTGCGCGCTTCTTCCAGCGTCAGGGTGTTATCGGTGGTTTTGCTAGATTGCATCATACGCATGGAACCATACTTCAAGTTCCACATCCTGTTGGCGCCAATTTCAGGGGTAACCTTTCCAGTGAATGGATCTACCAATAATTCCATGGCACCCCGCCCGGTAGAACTTTCAGTTACTGCCACATAAAAGTTATCTTCAAATTCCATTACTTCTGCAACTTTAAGCGAAGTACTTTGGTTCTTCAAGTAGGCTTCTGCATTGGTAACAGCGGTATCCATTGAAATTCGCTGCTGATCATTGTTTGTCTGTGTTGAATTTGTCTGCCCGCCCATCATTCCACGACCCTGTGGTTTTTGAAACATTGGCCCGGACGGGGAAACTGGGTTTGCCTGCTTCCCATTTTGTTGTTGATTAAACATTCCCGGCATTTGACTGTCGAAGTTATTACGAAGCCGACCGTTTTGCCTGAACTCTTTGTCTTGAGTATTTTGCCTTTGATTAAACATACCTGGCATCTGATTACCAAAATTGTGGCTGGGCTCCCGAACTGTAGTATTTTGCTGCGCCGGGTAGACCCGGTTGAAAGCATATGCTCCCCCTACTCCTATGGCAATTGCTCCAATGGCTATTAATGTGCCAATCACCCACTTCTTCATATATTTACTCCTTAAACCACCTATTATTACCTTATTCATTATTTTATATTTGCATTGTGAAGAATGTGTGAAGAGGCAGATAAGTCTTTTCTCATTTTATTAACAAATTTGATGGAAGCGGTGAATAAAAAATCTCACGAAAAATAATTCCGTGAGATTGATGTAGTAGCATGTTTTTATAAAATTATTTCGTCCGCTGAAAAACTATCCCTGACCAATTTCTTTCAGGAATTTTTCTTTATTGGCCAGGCGCGCATTCTTGCCAGAACTGGTCTTGATTAACCATTTTTTATCCACCAAATGCACATAGCGCAGGGCTACTGCCGAACCGCGCGTTACTGTTTGGCGAATGGCATCGGAGATCTGTTCACGCTGCGTTTCATTTTGAGTATCCACTTCGGCGACGATCACGACGTCTTCGGTCCCTGCCGTTTCATTAAAAAGGCCAAAGGCCACTACCCTGCCGGCATGCACTCCCGGAACTTCCATGGCCAGTTCTTCCAAATCCATCGGGTAGACGTTCTTGCCGCCCACTATGATCAATTCTTTCTTGCGCCCGGCGACATAGACCTGCCCATCCGCTTTATAACCAAAATCGCCGGTCAGATACCAACCTTCGTGAAAGGCTTTCTCGGTCGCATCGGGCCGGTGATAATACTCACTGAGCATGCAGTCCGAATGTAATGCCAGTTCGCCGACCATCCGGTCTGGCAGTTCGCGGTGGTTTTCGTCCAGCACGCGTACCCGGGTATTGGTCAGCGGTTGACCCGCCGAGAGCATCCTTATCGTTGGCCGGTTCGGCTGGGCCGGGACCGCTTTGCGTTCCACCTGCATTGACTCGCGGTCAATTTCATCCACTGCAACCAGACCGTCGATTCCGCCCTCGGTAACAGCAAAGACGTTTTCAGCCATAGCATAGCAGGTACACATTGCCGCCGGGTTCAAACCATTGGCAGCAAAGCGTTTCACAAAAGCCTGCTGGCTCTCGTATCGCATCGGTTCCGAGCAGTTTGAGACCGCCCGCCAGGAAGAAAGGTCAACGCCTTCCAGATCACGGTCGCGGATCTTTTGAGCGCAAAAATTATAGGCAAAATTGGGCAGCCAACTGAGGGTGCCGCGGTAATGTGTGACCGCCTGCATCAATTTGTAAGGGGCACGCACCCACTCGAATGGGGAGAGTAGTACCAGCGGAACGCGCAGCAGCACCGGCATTAAAAAGCCGGCGATCAGTCCCATATCGTGATACAGAGGCAGCCAGCTCACGATTACATCTTGTTCATTCAGCTTCAAGGTGTTGGCGTAGGTATTCAATTGGTTGATGACAGCCTGGTGAGAAAGCGCCACGCCTTTTTGCAAACCGGTGGTTCCGGAAGAATGCTGCAAAAGAACAATATCATCATTTTTGCGCTGCAAACCGCCAAATGAATTCGGGTCGAACTTCTCTGCCGGTTGAACCTCGTCGCTGACCAGGATGCGCCTGACCGATGAACCTTCACCCAGCGCTGCCCGTACTTCAGGTTCGAATTCGCGGTAAGTAATGATCGCTTCGGGCCGGGTGATCCCTACCAGGGCAGACAGGTCCGCCCGGTATCGTTCGGGCAGCAGCTTCTCGGTGAGAAACGGCATGATCGATGGAATGGAACCGTGCAAGACGATGCCCCAGTACGCAAAAATCAGCTCCAGGCTGTGCTGCTGGATGAGAACAACCACTTCCCCGGGCAAAATGCCGCTGCGGGTGAGCGCCTGATCCCAGGCAGCCGCCCCCTCGATCAATTGTCGATAGGTAACAGGTTGGTCTGTTTTTCCGCTGAGCAAAACAGTGATGGCCGTCTTTTCCGGACACTCATTGTAGGAATTGACAAGCAGAGAAGAAAAATTGCTCATGCTTAAGCCTGGCGGGATGCGATCAAAGAAGCTAATTGTGCCAGCGTATCAAAGGTCTCTTTGTTCAACTCGGAATCATCCAGGTGAACGCCAAATGTATCTTCAATATACATGGCCAGATCCACCAGACTGAATGAATCAACGATTCCGCTCGAGAGCAGCGGTTGGTCAGGTGCAAGTACACGGTTGGGTTGATGCAGCACTTCGGCTGCGATATGGGATGCAAGCTGTTTGATCAAATCCTCAGACATTGATCTCTCCATCTAGGTTGAATTGTGTCTTGCCTATTATAACCGTGAAAATGGAAGGGAGAATAAAACATAAACCTATCTCTATCCGGAAAACACACTTCTTTAGATGAAGTTACCTCTTCTGAAAAGAATTACCTGCAAACAAATAGCCGACAAATGTCGGCTATTTTACATTTAGTATCGAAAACTCAAGTGGTTGTTTAATTTATCGTTATGATAGCGTGGTTTTCGTCGACTGTATAAGAAATTGAGTCTATGAATACACCACCTTCATACAATTTAAAAGTGTATTGACCTGTCAACCAGTAGACCATTTTTGATTGACCAGCTTCAATAATTACTGTATACGTAGCAGGTCCAACTCCAACAATTTTAGCTTCTCTTGAGGCATTGTTGGTAATGGTCACCGGCATTCCACCTCCCGCGCTGCTGCCGCCTTCACCGCCGTTAGAATTATCTTGCGTAGGTTTTTGTGTGGGTTCTTCCGATGATTGCGTAGGTTTAACAACCGCTTTTGTGGATTGAACAGGTATTTTTGTAGGCACTGTCGCCTGCGCAAGTGTTTGGATCGATAATGAATACGATCCTGAAGGGGCTAGCCCAATCCCCCCAACGACTACGTAATAATCTCCGGTATAGGGCAATGTATACGTTAAAGTAGCTTGGGTAGATGTATTTTCGCTGTTCTCCAGGGTTTTCATGTCTGTACAACTCGTACATGTATCGTTCGCATCGGTGATCAGACTGAAATCCGGAGTGAGACTGTCAGTGGACGAAGTCATTGTTATTTGAACTTTTGTCCCTTTTGGCTCGGTGAATGACCAGACATCGTAACACCTTACCTGACTGATCGTTCCTTTAAGGTAGGCTACTGGCAGAGTGATGCTTTCGCCGCCGTTATCAGAACAATCTTCTGCAGATACTGTGGCTGTTGCCGTTGCTATAGGCAGCGGTGTTGCAGTTGGAATGGGGGTCATTGTTGGTGTCTGAGTCGCAGTGGGTATTGGTGTAAAGGTTGGTCCAAATGCCTGTCCGGGCGCGCATCCGGATATTGTCATACTGATTACCAAAATAAGCACTGCCAGTATTCCTAGTTTTGCCTTCATATTTCCTCCCAAGTAATTAAAATATGCCATTTATCAGAACAGCATCTGACAAGGTCATTCCCATGATTTTTAAAGATAGATATACAAGCATCAGGCTGCCTGGTACATATGCAGCCAAGGGATGATCGCTTTCACAGGTTCAATTGTTGGTTATGCTCGGATATAACTTATTTAAAGCAAAATGAGGAATTACAACGATATTTAATAATATATCAGGATTTAAGGGAAGTCAATCCTGATGGTTTTATCCGCTGCGGCTAATTTGGGGTATATGTTCTGCGAACAGGTGGAAAGGAAAGTTCCTTTACTTTGTTTCCGTCACTTTGTGAATAAATCGAGGTTTTTCAGTATCAAGCCCTTTGACCTCGGTTAAATGATAGGCAAACAATTGTCCCGGGATGACGCATACCAGTGGAGTTAACCATTCGGGGACATCGGCAGGAATACGCATGGGCACCTTCGCCATTGACAATACTTCGGNNGGGAATCCCCCCTGAACCATGGCAATAGGTCCGTGCATGAAATCAGCCGAAGAATAGGGCTCAGCTTCGGTGTAGGTAAGTTCTTTAAGTTTGAGCGCCCATTCAAAAGCCGTGGAATAGTTGTAACCGCGCCCGAGCACAACGCATTGATGCATGTAGCGATACCGCTGGGCAACCTGTGCAATGGAATCATCCAGGCGGCAAACTTCATCGACCCAATCTGCCACGCGTTCTAGTTCGGACCAGGCCTGGTTGTCATTGCTCAGCGCGGTCGAAAGCATTGCCAGCGCCATCAAAGAAGCAGAATAAGTTTTGGTGGCGGCTGTGGCGAACTCCGGCCCGGTGCTGATATCGATCACATGGTCTGCCGCTTCGGCGATCGGCGAGTCGGTGATATTGGTGATCGCCACGGTCAAACAACCCTGGCGCTGCCCTTCCTCCAACACACTCACAATATCCGGTGACTGCCCGGATTGCGATATTCCGATCACCAGGGCATTATGCAATACCGGCGGGGTGTGGTAATAGGTGTACAGAGAGGGGGCTGCCAGAGCAAGAGGTAGTCGATTCTTGTTCCCCAATAAATAGTTCGCGTACCGACCGGCATTATCAGAAGTACCGCGTGCGGCCAACATTACATAATTGGGATCGCGTTTTTTGATCACATCGGCAATTAGTTGAACATCCTGCCGATGATTTTTTAATAGATTTGCCAGGCATTGGGGTTGTTCGAGAATTTCTGAATGTAAGCTCATGACATCCTCTGTAATAATTTATTTTCAATTTCGCCGGTTCTTCAACCAATCAATATTCAAAGGAAGGCTAGTTTTTCGTGCAAACAGGTTCAAAGACCAAAATACTCTCATCAGTGCGAAGCGCGGCATAACTGGAATCGCCCGACCATTTGATCTCGTTGACCGCCAGCCCGGTGGAGATCACCGAAGCCTGGCTTTTAGAGGGTGAGGATAACCAGATGTTGTCTTTATTATCCGGGTAGATCTGCCATTTTGAATCTGGCGAGACATTTTGATTTGTAACGGCAAGGCTCAAATCGTCGCTCTTACGGCTGTCCCCAGACAGCGCAGTAATGTTGCCTGTTGACACATCGTAGCTGTATCTTCTCGAGCAATCCACGTCGCAGCTTGAGGTCACTAACAGCGTATTTGCATCGATCCATTTGGTAATTCCCTTCGGGCTGGACCAACTGTCGGTTTGAGGTGAAAGACTGGTGAAAATATTCAACGTGTTGCCGCTGCTCAAGTCGACGATATCCACCGTGTAAGTTTTAGATTTCTGATCCAAAACGACATAAGCTAATTGTTTCCCATCCGGAGACCAGGTGAGATCGCCGGCTACCTCCTGGTCTTGAGAGGTGAAAACAGCTTTTTGCGTCTTCATATCCCAGACGACTAAATTGCCAATGTACCATCCCCATTTTTCATTGACAGGGGTCACATACGCCAGAATATCTCCGGTTGGTGACCAGGCGATCATGTCACCTTCTGATCCTTGAACCTGCACAGAAACAAAGTTATTTACCTGGCAGGCCTGGGTTTTTACCACGGTCAACCCCTGGTTTGCCATTTGCGTGGGCAGCAGGTTGGCAGCCTGGGCAGTGGGCAGAACATTTACTTCGGCAAGAGTATCCGTATTCACCGTTGAAGAACAGGCGCTGACCAGGAAGATTCCCAGCAGACCCACCCCTATCATGGCAAAAAGTCGAAAACGCTTCATCTCACAATCCTCTAAAATATCGCTCATGAACTAAAAAAAAATCGTTGAATCTTATCGACTTATTAGCATAACACAATTTTTATTCACTTTTTTTTACATGGTTGAGAGTTAAATCAACCCCAGGCTCAAACGTTCGGGGTTAATCTTTTTTTAAATTGTGTTCAGGGCTCTAGCAAGGTCGTCCTCAGGGTCTTTACATCGGCGTCACTTAATTCCAACCCTTCGCTGACGTAATCTTCGAATGAACCATACTGTTCATCGATGGCCGCGAAAGCACTGTGCAGATACTCGGGGATTGCGCCAGAAAGCTTCTGCAAAAGCCGCATGGTACGCTTTCCGCGCAGAAACAACACCAGCAGAAACGCACCGGCAAACGCTTTCTGCATATTGACCTGAGTGATCAAATAATCATGCAGAATGGTTGTCTCTGGCACTTCCAAAATGCGAAGCAAAATTGCCGCAGCAAAACCGGTGCGGTCTTTGCCAGCAGTACAGTGGAAGAGCAGCGGCTGCCCTGCCGCAGCGATCACCTCGTGGATATACGCACGAAATTGCGGGGTGAACTCGGTGACGAACTGGTAATAAGTGTCAATGAGAATTGCTTCCGGGTCAATGCCATCCAGCTCTCCGGCAACGATGCGGTCATGCATTTGTTTGCCCAGCTTGCTGTTTTCATCGAAAATGGGTAAAGCAATCAGTTGAAGATCATGGTTCTTAGGCAAACGGTCAGGGTTTTTCCGGCGTTCGAAATCTGAGCGAAAGTCGATCACCCGCTGTAAGTCCAAACTTGCCAGCGCACGGATATCCCGTTTCGAGAGTTTTTGCAGCGCATCAGAACGGTAGATACTTCCCCACTTTACATGAGCTCCATTGATTGTTTCATACCCGCCCAGATCTCTAAAATTATGTGCCCCCGAAAAAGCAATGCGGCGGTGTGATTCGCGTCTGGTGGCTGGCAGGTCTTTCGGAAACACGGGTTTATTCAAGAACGACATTAATATCTTCCATTTGCATTTTACGATCTATCTTAATATTCAGATCAAGGGGTTATTTTCATTTGAAAATGGCTTTTTGTCAATTATCCATTGCATCTTATGTTTTTTTTACTCGATAATTCCTCTGCTCAGCGGCAGCCACCAGGTGAAGCCAAATAACATGTTCATAATAATTACTTTGATAGGGTTCTGCCTTTTCTCCTGCCCGATGCGTAAAGCCGTCGGCATCTCGGTCACGTGCAGCAGCACCAAAAGGCCGATCAAAATCCAACCTGGTTTTGGTTGGTTGAGGAAATAGCTGCCGGCGATGATCACCCCGTAGAGCAATATCGCACCCACTTCGAGAGTGATCCAGAAACTTTTCTTTTCAGTCATCATATTTGTAGAGAGCCTTTCAGGCAGTGACCGGTCTGAGCAAGTCAGCGCTGGCAGGCATATCCCGATAGTTCAAGGCTTGAGCCAGGGCCTAACCCTGAGAACTTTTTCTGTATACAAAATCAAATCAGCCTCCGCTGATGAATTATTCAACCCGATTTTTGGGAATTCCCAAGATCTCATATACTTTCTCAGCCATGTGGAACATGGCTGCCAGGTCTTCATCAGTTAAATGATTCGTGTTCTGCGTAATTCTGTCGTAGCTTTCTTTCTCTACAGACCGCACCACCTGCTCCCCTTCCGGCAATAACGAAACGGAGATACTGCGCCGGTCGGCGATGCCTTTTTCTTTGGATACCAGTTTTTTTTGGGCTAACCGCTCCACCAGACGGCTGGCGGTGAACATCGGAATATCTAAAACTAAGGAGATATCCGTCAAACGCTGCGGAGAGTTGCGGCGCAGGCTTTGCAGTAGATAAATTTCTTGATAATCCAACCCGAACATGGCAGCCATGTTGCGTTCATAGTGATAAATTGTCCGGAGGAACAGGTAAAGATCATTTTCTACTTTTTCTCGCGGAATGTTTTTTACCATAACCTCACTCTTTTTCTATCAGTTTACCCTATTTTTTGGGAAATAATTATTACAATTTGCACATAAATACGAACAATTATTACGCCTTTAGATCGTAACTGCTCAACCAGAACGAGGAACGATCAAGAAAACAAGCAAAAATGAGATTAGGGTAGTTCTTTTTGAAGAAGATCATTCCAGTGCGAGCGGCCGGTCTACCCCAGTTCTATCAGGGCTGGCCGCCCATGCGTGACAAATAATTTAAATAAGGATTTAAGGAGAATCCGTTCCACATCTATCGAGGGATAAACCTTTCAAGAAATTGCTGAAAACGCTGAGACCCATTCCTGCACTTTACCGTTTTCCAGGCTTTCAGATACCGCGATAAGCCTCTGGTTGGTAGATCCGCAGTAACGCAGCCCGGGAACCGCCTGGGCCTGCAAGAACGGTCCGTCCACGATCACGTTGCACTGCCGGATCAATTCCTGCACTGCACTATTCTGATTCTGTATCAGCACTTCCCAGACGTAGCCGGTATAAGCCCACACATCTTTCCCCCGTTCGTGAAAGGCCCGTGCTACGGCCAGAGCCGCTTCCGGCTGGTAAAAAGGATCTCCCCCGCTCAAAGTCACCCCGCGGATAAGCGGAGTATCGATCAAACGACACAGCAGATCCTCCACTTCGTATTCCTCGCCGCCGTCAAAATCCCAGGTTTGCGGGTTATGGCAGCCCGGGCAGTGATGCGCACAGCCCTGAAAGAACACGGCAATGCGCAGCCCGGGTCCGTCAGAAACACTTTCGTTAACGATTCCTGCCAGCCGTACTTTCATCAAAGCGGACTCAATGAAGCATGCGGGCGGCGGTCGCGCAGTTCCTGCTGTTTGGCGTCGTTAAAGCGGTCTACCGTGGAAAGGTAACCGGTGATGCGGCGAATGCGGCGAATTTCCGCCGACCCGCACACCGGGCAGTTACCCTCGATGACGCCGTGATTTCCGCAGACAGGGCATTCATCGATGGGGAAGTTGATGCCGCCGTAGCCGATGCCCACGCTGGCCATGTAGCGCACCAGGGTCTCATATGCTTCCAGGTTGTTTATGGGAGGGGCATCCAGTTCTACATAACTGATATGACCGGCGTTGGTGAGCGCATGATAGGGGGCTTCGAGGGCCATCTTGTTGAACGAACTGGTCTCGCAGTTCACCGGCACATGAAAACTGTTGGTGTAATAGTCTTTGTCGGTCACACCGGCGATCTCGCCGTAGAGGCCGCGGTCGATCTTCACAAAGCGGCCCGAAAGCCCTTCAGCCGGGGTGGCTAAAAGGGTAAAGTTCAGATCGTACTGGTCGGCAAAGTGATCGACCATTTTGCGCATGAAGGTAATGGTCTCCAACCCTAAAGCCTGTGCTTCTGCAGACTGTGCCTGGTGGCTGCCGATGAGAGCCGTTAATGCCTCGGCCAGACCGATGAAGCCAATGGAGAGTGTGCCGTGGCGAATGACCTCGGCGATCTTGTCTTCGGATTTAAGTTTGTCAGAATCGATATACAACCCCTGCCCCATCAAGAAAGGCATATCCCTCACCCTGAGGTTGGCCTGAATTTGATAGCGGTGCATCATCTGTTTGGAAACCA
>PMIV01000194.1:0-1769 GCA_003158355.1 Anaerolineaceae bacterium | reverse complement strand
CCCATGTAGGCCACTTCATCGCCAAAACCACGGTTGAATGGTGCATCCATGAACGAAAAGGTCGGGTTCATGCGCGTAGCGGATACACGCATTGCCAGTTGGAAGAGGTCGTAGTTTGGATCCCCCGGGTTGAAGTTGACACCGGCTTTGACGCGGAAAATGATGTTCGGGAAAATGGGCGTCTCCCCCCGCCCCAGGCCTTTTTCATAAGCCAGCAGCAGCGCGCGGGTCACAGCCCGTCCGGCTTCCGAGGTATCTGTTCCTAAATTAATGGAACTGAAGGGTACCTGCGCTCCGGCGCGGCTGTGCATGGAGTTGAGGTTGTAGACCAACCCTTCCATGGCCTGAAAAGTCTCGTCTTCAGAAGCGCCGGAGACAAAATCAGCCATATCCCGGTCAAAATGCGCAAAGGACTGCCCGCCGTGCATATCGTTCTGTGAACTCTGCAAAATGATGGCGGCCAGCGCAGCGGCCGAACCCACCCGCCGCGGCGGACGGATGTAACCGTGCCCGGTGTTAAAACCGTTGTGCAGCAGTTTGCCCAGCGGGATCTGTACACAGGTCAGCGTTTTGGCGTAGAAATCCAGGTCGTGGATGTGAATGTCGCCGTTACGGTGGGCCTGGGCGATCTCATCGGGGATGAGGCGCGAGAGGTAATAGGTGCGGCTGGCCGCCGAGGCGATCTGCAGCATTTTGGCCGATGGGGAATTACCTACGTTGGCGTTCTCGCGGCTGGTCTCGACCAGAATTTCAGCCACTGCGTCCATCAGTTCGGTCTTGCCCTCGCGGATGCGGGTGCGGTGGTCGCGGTAAAGGATGTAGGCTTTGGCAGTACGCGCGTGCCCATTCTCGATCAATATTTTTTCCACCGCGTCTTGCACTTCTTCCACTGAAGGCAGGGAAATTTTTTCTTCAACCTTTAAATAAGTAACCACCTGCGCTGCCAGTTGGCGCGCGGTCTCCATATCCTGCCCGCCCACCGATTGGGCCGCTTTAAAGATGGCTTCCGAAATTTTTTCGACGTCAAAAGAGACTACCCGGCCGTCGCGTTTTTGAATGGAAGAAAAGACCATTCCCTCCCGATTTTGCGCCTGCGGTGCAGTTCTCCCATCCAAATCCACTAATATCTTCTCAGTCTGGTTAGTATCCATCACATCCTCCATAATAGAAAAAACAACTCACCCTTGAAAGGATGAGTAATTGTAGAAAAGGAACCTGCTTTCCGCCCTTTTCAACCTCAACCCTCTAGCGCGAAGGGTATTTCATTGTGGACAGGCATTCGGGCTATAACCGCTGCGCGACAGCACCAGGTTTTCACTGGATTTTCCCTGATATTTCAATCACATACGAAGAGTGATCCCACTTCAATGTAATTCTCATTATACACAGCCAACCCAACGCCTGGCCTACGCGCGGCTTAAAAGATGGGGAATATTAAGGATCATTACTTTAGCTGATTTATTAAATAACTTCTTTTAAGAAAGCGCCGATGCGACAAAAAATGATCGCAAAAAGGGGTAGAAACCAGGGAATCTGCCCGACAACTTTTATTAATATTATGATCAACACACAAATTTTTGTATTTACCCTGAATCATGAATGGGATCTTTCACTTTGTTCCCTTTCTGAGCACAATTGGGCGTCTTCTGCAAGAATTTCATCTATCATTTCTTGAGTCAAGGTTTCGTTAACTGCGGGAACGATTCGATACGATTCAGCCAGTACTAAATTGGCGGCATGACGGGTCATGAAATTCAAAGAGGAAGTCA
>PMIV01000047.1 GCA_003158355.1 Anaerolineaceae bacterium | reverse complement strand
CCAACCAGGACCAAAAAAAGCGGGCGTTATACCGTCTCTTTGACGGTAAAACGCGTGCCGGTGCCGGTGGAGCAGCGGGCAGCCTGGCACGAATTCATGCGCGGGTTATACCAGCGGCTGGACGACATGATCGACGAGGATCAGAAACAGAAGGAGCAAGCATGAATCTGACAGTGGCCAGAAAGACCTTTTTTAGAGCGCTGCGCCGGCACGATTGGGCGACAACGATCCGCATCATCAAAATGGTGATGGCATGAGCGATCAGGCTGACGAAAAACGCGAGGTCGAGACCAAGCAGCTATCGATTGCCGGGTTGGAATATTATCCGGAGCTGATCACGGTCAGAATCGAGAAAGAACACGCTTTGCTTCTGAACTGGCTGAAGAAGGCGGTCGGAAGTGAAAAGATGCCAATCTGTTACAAAGGCATCGTCATTCGGGATAATCTCATCGAGGCGACCAACGGATTTGCACTGCACCGGGTGGTCTTCGAAAATGAATCGAAGATCCCATTTCCGAGCGGATTCTTCCGGCTGAAAACAGTCACACAAGAGCTGGCCGTACTTGAGACCATCGAAGAGGCTCAGCCAATTGACGCTGACAAATTCTTTCCGGCTGGAACCTCAGCGGAGGAATGGGTATCTTTCAATGCCAATTTATTTGGCAGGGTCGCCGGCAACCTGGTGCTCGATCCGAAATATCTCAAGCCGTCATTATCTATTTTTGGAAAAGCAAATATCTATTTTGGCTCCGGAGCGCTGATCATCCAGGAAGAAAAGGATTGGCTGGGTGGCATCGTTTGCACGGCATTGATCATGCCCATGACCAATGGCAAAGGGCAGCCGGTCGCCGAAAACCGCGGCGGTATCAGTTTTATTTCAGTAGGTAAATAAAATGACAAAAACTTTCGCAGAACTTCCTTTGACGGCCATCCTGCCGAACCCGGACCAGCCGCGCAAGCATTTTAGTGTTGCTGATCTGGAAAGCCTGGCAGACTCAATCAAAGAGCATGGGGTGCTCAACCCAATCTCGGTCAGAGGACCCTACGAGGAAGGCTCGGCGATGATCTACATCCTCATTGACGGTGAACGGCGTGTGCGTGCCTCTAAACTGGCAGGCAAAACCACCATTCCGGCCTATATTTGTGAAAATGAGGCCGAAGACAGCCATCAGAATAACCTCGAACTGGCCCTGATCGGAAATCTGCAGCGCGAAGATATGAACCCGGTTGACGAAGGCGGTGCTTATCTACGGCTGCATAAAACTTTTCATTACACCCTGGCGCGGATTTCCAGATCAACCGGGAAATCAATGGCGACGATCAACAGCCGTATGAAGATCATGGAGTTGGAACCGGAAATTCAAAATTGTATTAGTAACGGTTCGCTTCCATACGAATACCAGGTAATTGCTGCGATCTTGTCGCTTCCGGATGATATTCGTATAGACGTTGTCACAAAGCTGGCGCGGCGGAATGTTGGCGCGCAAACAATCAAGGCCACCATTACGCGCATCACGAATAACCGCGGTCTGCCTGTTGATCGCAAGAAGCGTAAAGCTTCATCGCCGGCGGCTTCGTATTCTGAAGCTCCAAAAAATCATATTTTCGAAACTCTCGCTGCCCGGGGCGTCACTCCCCAATGGGCGGTGATCGAGGCGGCTGCCAAGGAAACGTGTATTAACTGCACGCTCTATGAAGGCGCCTCTGATCAAATTTGCCGGGAATGTCCGGCAGTAGAAATGGTGAAGCGCATCGTCAAACTGGTCAACACGGAGGTGTCTATGACTTAGTGGATGAATCATCCTATTGGGACAGACAATTGAATTTAAATTCCTTGAATTGCTAATCATTCAACTGGCCGGCATCCTCCGCAAAATCAGCGAAGGCAGGCGATCACTTCAAAACCGGCCACATTCCCCGGGGCGGGTTGCACCACCAATGAAACTGGTATAGGCCCCTCAGCCTACTCCGGGGAGCACGGAAAAAATGGGGCGATCTTTGACAATCGAATAGAAACAAAAAGGAGGGCGCTCCGGTAAAAAAGCCGAGCCCCCTGAATAGGCGATTGAGCGACCGTGTCAAAGCTATTTTGACACGGTCGGGAACCCTCCTTTGATTTGGCAATAACTGAGGTGTCACCGGATTTAAACTATCGGTGATGGTGCGAAAGCTTAACCGAGCCTCAGATTGCAATGCCAGCCGATGCGCCCACTGCTAGGGTAGTGATGCGACTGAAGAGCGCAAGCCCAACCGAGCCATAGGCAAAAAAATATCCGGCGAAAGACGGGACGCTCAGGCTGGCAAAAAAATTGGCAGGGCGGTGTGCGGCAATTCATCGATTGGCACACCAGATTGCACCAGCTTAGACGGCGTGCACCGTTGAGAGAGGCGCCAAAAGGCGTAATGACCGGATAAACGTACTTACGGTCAGACCAGGCTGGTAGAACTTGATCCGAACAGCGTCGTATCGCTTAGTAGCGGAAAGGAAGTGATCACTCTGACAGCCGGCAAAGATTCCGGCAACCGGGGTGCTCGGCGGACTGATATGCCCCCCTCATACCAGCCAGGTCGTGGGTCGAACCCAAAGCATCCACCAAGCCCTTAGACATGAATGATCGTTTGATGCTAACTGTAATGGCTTCTGGCGGCATCCGATAGCCAGTGACTCCGGGAAAGATCGGTAAATCAGAATCCAACAACGATCAAAGACGTAAACACGTTCGAACCGGTGGAAGGCCGGCAATATGGGGACGTAGCTCAGTGGTAGAGCACAGGGCCAGTGTAAGGATTCAACGGCTGGCTCTGGAACGGAGGTTCAAACCCTCCCGTCCCCACAGGCAGCATTTACTGGTAAAGATCGGCTGCTGGTTGCCCGCCGGGTGGTTTACCCCCAGGTTTCACCCGGCGGAATATTTTCAAAGATCATATCGATCTGACCGGAAAGGAATGACCAAATGAACAGACTGGAAGAGATCATACAAAAATTACCCATTGGCGTCGAGCGCACGGTTGCCCGACAGATCAGTTTTCACGTCGGTTTTATCAACCGAGTGGACCTTCAGGAGCTTCTGGCGGACATTGCCGCGAAATCAGACGTAGGCATAATTCGCGAGTTGACACTCATGAGCGTTATCCAAAGTTTTCGTTATCAGGGGGCCCGCATCTGTACGGCAGAAGAATCGATCCAGGGAAAACGCATGATCATGATCTACCTGGCTGCCAACGTGGGCGAATACAGCGAGTTCCGTGAAAAATATCTTGTGCCTGCCAATGCAATTGTTCTCGCTGTCAGTGCCATGGATTACGAAATGGAAGTCGTTGGCAAAGAGGATCAAACTCCTCAAATCCCGGAGATACCAGAGGCGCCGGAACAATTGACCCGGCAGCCTCAGCAGATCAGCTTTCCGATTGAATAAATAGCATGGACACAAACAGGGGCGTGCTCGCGCCGCCTGAGAAAATTTAGGAGGAACATCAATGGCATTACTCAATCAAACTAAACGTGATATTGATCTGATCGACCCCAATCCCTGGCANNGCTTGCTTTTGGTCACAGCCGTCTGGCAGCTTTCAAATTGCTGGTAGCGCTCGGCCGTGACGAATACCGGGAATTCCCGATCAATATCCATCCATTTTCTGACGAAAATATGGCGATTGCTGCCTTCAGCGAAAATGACAAACGCAAGAATCTCAACCCGGTCGAGCGGGCGCGGGCCATCGAAAAGATGATCGCGGATTTTGGCTGGACGCAGCAGGAAGTGGCCGAACGGCTGCAGATCGACCGCAGCTCCATCAGCAACAGTCTGCGTATGCTGCGCATGCCGGCCCAGGTCTTGATCGCGGTCGCCGCGGACGTCATCCCGGTGCGCTCGGCCATGGCCTTGCTGCCGTATTACGAGCTGACGCCGCTTGAACTGAACGCCCTGGAAGAACACTTTCCTGAAAGCGCTGATTCGGTAAGTCTTTTCCGCAGCGGCATGATCAACAGCGACGCCATCCGCAAGACCATCAGTATTTGGATGGATTATCTGCACCCGAACGTTGAACAGATTGCGCTGCCCGAACAAAATGATCAGCCGGTCTTTGTGGAATCCGCTTCGGAAGTCCAGGCAACGGATCTGCCAGAAGAAACACCGCAAGAATCCAACGAGTCCGAGATTGCTCCAATCGATTTTGATGGAGAACCGGTCGACGACAACTCAAACCTGAATGAACCGGTCAACAACCAAACGGAAGAATCTCTGGTCTTCAGTCCAAGCGGACCACCCGAAGGGGAAACACCTGCAGCTTACGGTCAGCGCATGAGCCGGGTTGCTGGCGAATTGATCAAATCTGGAAAAGACGAAACTCCTGAAAATATGGTCGCGGTAACTCCCGCCGAACATGCTGAAATTCACGTCAATAAATTGATCAAGCTATCCGAAGTTGAAACTCCGGCACCGGTCTTGCGAATCCTGACGATCACCTGGAACGAAGACAACTCTGCCCAGGGTTCTTACAAGAAGCCAGATGAACTGGTACCTCAATTCTTTGTGCGGTCTGAACTGGCCGCCGTCAATTTCCAATCTCTTTTAGCCGAGCTTGGAATCGAGTGAGGAGTCCGAAATGGAATTTATCGTAAATATTGAAGGTCAAACGATCAAGATCCCTAAAGAATTGGGAGAGGATGACGGCAAGATAAAAGCATTGCTGGCGCCGCTGTTTCCGGGTGCTGCCAACAGCAAGATCACGCGTACGGTCGAGGGCGAGGAAACCATCATCAACGTGGTCAAGATGGCAGGAACGAAAGGTTTACTCCCGACGGCACAGGACGTTGTCGATCTGGAGCGGGTCCACATGCTCCTGGATAAACTGGGAGAAACCCCGGCCGGCGAAAATGCAGCGGTGGCTCTCTCACGTGAGGTCAAAGATATTGATTCGATATTTGCCAATCTTGACCCTGAAGGGATCCTTGAGATGGATAACCGCATCGAAGCGGCCATGATCGAAGGGAAGAGTGAGATCGACGCCATCAATGCCGCATACAAGGGATTGTGCCAGGCCGAAGCAGTGCCGATGTTGGAAATGGTGACGGGGTTCTAATGACCAGCGCTGAAGCAGCTCTCTTTCCGGTCAAAAACATGGAGAATCTTTTTAGATCTCTTCATGTTGCGCGGTTGCCGGAAGTAGAGGAGATCATCAGCGTCTTTGAATCCCTGCGCAACAATTCCAAGATCTTGAAACTGGCGCATGAACTGGGTGTGGATCAATGCGAAGCGGCCGTGGCAGAACGAAACAGTCCGCGCTTCACACTGGAGAGTTATCTGTACATTCTCTTTTACCAAAATGTTGGTGACCTGCCTGTGCTGGAATATCAGGATGAAGCGGTTCTGATGCCAGTCGGGGTTGGATTGAATTACTTCATGATGGATGATATTGACGAGATTCTTGACTGCGGTTTCGAAGTTGATAGCCTGACCGCTTTTCTGGTCTGGATCAACGAATATAACGATGACGGTGAGACTTTCTTCCGCTTGGCCAATCAATACCACTGGCCGTTTGATGAATTTGTGCAAGTAAAAGGATTTCCTGCATTGAANNCCGTGATAAAAAATCGCCTGCACAAATTGGGAGCGGATTGTATGCTGCCGGCAGTGATCTATGGAATTTATCCTCCGAATAACGTATTTTTCAATGTTAATCCCGATTCGGAAACACGCGAGGATTTGGAATTCACCCGAGAAAATCTGGATTATTTGAACGCTGAATATGCCAAGATCGAGGGAGTCTGCAGCGATTATGCAACCACACGCGATATCGTTGACGCCGACCCTCAGAATTTGGTCTACCTGGCCGAAGCGCTGGGAGCAAAATTCGAAAACGGCCGGCGTGTGAGAGTGCGAGTATGAACGAACTTTTTACCCCGAAATTCATTGCAGAACAAAAAACGCTGGCAGAAAAAGCCGATCCGCGGCCCTGGTGGAGCGGAGAGCGAACCTGCAGGACGTTTGTGGAGCTTTCTCAATATGTGATTAGCCTCTACAAAGTCAATCCTGACCGGTTGACCTGGCATATGGTTGGTACCGGAAAATATGAAGAAATGGATCTGAGTNNGTAAAAAAGAAGGGCTGATGATCGCAGCAGATACCGGGAACCATCCAGCAAGCGAAGCAAATGCTCAGTTCATTGCCTCCGCCGGCAATTTTTACATAGCGGCACTGGAAGAGATCGAGCAATTGCAGGCTAGGTTGAAACCGCTGCGCCCGCTGCTGAAGCTTCTGGACGCGATAAACCAGATCAAGGAGGTGATCCGTGGGTGATCTATTTAGCAACAGTCACGTGAAGGCGGCGCTGTATCTGACCGATCAGGGCTGCTATCTGCTCAAAGCGAAGACCGGAAACGATGGCAAGGATGGTGTGATCGTCAAGAACCTGCGCGAGGCTGATGTGTGCGCGGCCTTTACCCACTCGACCAAAGATTCCGGCTGGCTGCCGTCGGGTATTTTGCGTGTAGGCAATACAGTAAGTGGACCGTGGTTCGTTTACTTTGCACAGAGACAAACGGTCAAGATCACCCTGGCACAGCGGGGAGAATTTCTCATCCCTCTTCCGGCGACGATCCTGTTTGGTTATTCAGGACATTATCATTTATTTGCCCTGGCTGATAAAGAGATCTCTCCGTCGTGTCTGGTCTATCATGCACCTTTTCCAAATACTGATGATAAAGGTGAAATCTGCTGGGGAAGCAATCCGAAGCCGAAGGTAGATTCTGACAAAGCTCCGTCAATTTGGAAACTGTTTTTTGATTCTCCTTTCAATGACCATTATGCGGACGGGAAAAGCAAAACTTACCGTAAGGATGTGCGCACATTGTTGGAGAAAACAGTCGGTGCGGCTGAGTTCCCGGTCGAGGAACTGGTCAGTATGAATATCAACATCGGCAAGATGATCAATCAGTTAGTGCGAGGTGATCTATGAACCTGGTTGAATACGAACTGCATGTGACGAAATTAACTCCGGTATTGAGCGAAGGCAAGCTTTACCGCTATGTTTTGGCAGCGAACGGAGTTTTTGTTTATTCAAAAAACAACTACTTTGAAGCGCTCATCCCAGTCAGAACCATCAGTAACGCAGCACAATTTGTCCGTGGTCTCGAGCCGGCTGTCCCTTTCTTCAAGATCATTCAGAAGGTTAACTTTGAATTGCTGCAAGAAGCTATTTCAATGGCTGATGCTATGATCCCGCTTGAATGCTTGTTTTATTTTCAATATCTGGACAAAGATTGGATCTGTTATACACCGAAGCAGCAAGTTACCCGATCTTCAGTTATTCCGGATGTGCAATTCGGCGACTATATTCCAATTGAGATGCACAGCCATAACACGATGGATGCAATTTTCTCAGATACCGACAATGCCGACGAAACAGGGTTCCGGGTGTATGGCGTGATCGGCCATGTTGACCGGCCGGTGGTAGATATCAAGATGCGTATATCCATCTACGGCCATAGATACGTTATTCCTTACGAATCTGTCTTCGAAAGAAACCCGGAGGCGCGCAATGTCTAGCTACACTGGTCGGCTTATTCTATATACCGAGAATCCCGGTGAAAAAGAAAAACAGGGTTTATTGATCGATTTCGCTCATGATTCAACGATTGCAGTTATCGAGGTGATCGAAAGCGGGCGCATTATAAGGCTTCCGGTGGAAAATATCAGATTTGCAGGGAGACCAATCAATGAAAAATAATATCGATCTGGATTACGTAAATTCGCGGCGGCTGCTGCTGCCGGATACGAAGAATATCCACCTTCACCTGGTGGGATGCGGAGGAACAGGCTCCTGGCTGGCGCCGGCAGTGGTGCGCGTGGCCAAGGTGCTCAAGGAGCGCTTCGACAAAGAAGTTAGTGTGCATTTTTACGATCCCGACAAGGTGGAAGAGAAAAACACCTATCGCCAAAACTTTTGCGCGGCTGAGATCGGAGTAAACAAAGCCGAAACTCTGGCGCAGCGCTACGGGCTGGCCTGGGGCATCGAAATCGAAGCGGTTGTCCGGAAGTTTGTTTCTTTTTGGCCTGCTGATAATGAACTGACGGTGATCATTGGCTGTGTGGATAACTGGCAGGCGCGCAAAGAGATTGCTTCGCAACAACCAGCCGGCCATGTTTCCAATCTTGGGAAATATAACATCTGGTGGCTCGACAGCGGAAATTCCCGAAACTCCGGACAGATTCTGCTCGGATCGATTAGTAAAAATCAAAATGATCCATTCCAATTGGAGGAGATTTGCACCTGGCTGCCAACGCCGGCAGTGGATCATCCAGAGCTAATCGAGGAACCGGAGCTTGAAGAAGCGGCATTGGACGAGAACATTTCCTGTGCCGAAA
>PMIV01000177.1 GCA_003158355.1 Anaerolineaceae bacterium | reverse complement strand
ATCAAAGATGTTTTCAGCGCTGAAGGAAGAAAAAAATACGCGGAAACTTTCCGTCAATTGGTGGGTGAACCCATTGATTGGACAAAAGTGAATCACAGTGGACGTCATTCATGAGTCAGATACCCGACGAAAATGAATTAAAAAAAGAGGTCAGCAGCTTTTATAACCAAATTGGCTGGCAAATGCAAGACGATGGATTTTACCAAAATGCCCGCTATGAAGACCTCCGTCCTGTTTCGCGTGAATATATCCACAAGTGTCATTTGCGAGTTAAAAAGGTTTTACAGTCCAGAGGAAAATTTTTATTGGATGCCGGTTCTGGACCAGTGCAGTACCCTGAATATTTAACCTATTCGGAAGAATATCAATATCGGGTCTGTTTGGATATTTCCATTAAAGCCTTGGAAGAAGCACGCCACCGGCTTCATGAAAAAGGGCTGTACGTGGTGGCGGATGTGGCAAATTTGCCTTTCAAGACAAACACCTTTGAAGGGTTGGTTTCCTTGCACACTTTGCACCATATTCCCCCGCAGCAGTATTTGCAGGCTTATCAGGGGTTCGTGCGCGTATTAAAACCCGGCTGCAGCGGAGCAGTGGTCAACGCCTGGACTTCACCGGCATTAATGGATCGATGGTCCTGGATGGTGCGGTTCATGGACCGGGTGAACGGTTTGTTGGGCAGAATCAACGGACGAAAAGTCGTTGAAACAAAGACTCCGCCTGCGAAGAAAACAGTAATAGTTCAACCCACCGGTACTTATACTCAGCATATCACCCCCGATTGGTTAAAAAGCCAGTTGAATGGTAAAGTAAATTATGAAATTCTAGTTTGGCGCAGTGCCAGCGTACGTTTCTTGCGGGCTGTGATCCAACCCTGGTTGGCGGGCCGATTTTGGCTGCAGTTACTCTATCGCAATGAAGAAAATGATCCACATTTCTTCGGAGAAAATGGTCAATATCCGCTTATTGTGATCCGCAAATGAGAGATGATTCTCAGAAAAAATGAATGAAGGTGACAAAATGGATTGGACTAATAAGGTTGTTCTTGTAACCGGGGGTACGGGCTCTTTTGGCAAAAAATTTATCCAGGTGATGTTAAAAGAATATCACCCGGCCAAGATCATTGTTTTCAGCCGTGATGAATTGAAACAGCATGAAATGCGCGTAGCCGGCTATGAAGATCCGAGCCTGCGTTATTTCATTGGGGATATCCGCGACCAGAAGCGTTTGTATCGTGCTTTTGAAGGCGTGGATATTGTCATTCACGCGGCAGCGCTCAAACAAGTTCCTGCCTGTGAATATAACCCCATGGAAGCGATCAAAACAAATATTTTGGGCAGCAGCAATGTTCTGGATGCAGCTATCGACACCGGTGTGAATCGGGTGGTGGCGCTGAGCACGGATAAAGCTGTCAACCCGGTAAACCTTTACGGCGCCACCAAACTGGCCGCTGAAAAATTGATCGTGCAATCAAACGCTTATGCGGGGGGCAGAGATGCTCGTTTTAGCTGCGTACGCTACGGCAATGTCGTCGGCAGCCGCGGCAGCGTGGTTCCGGTCTTCTTAAAGCAGCGTGAATCGGGCCACGTCACCATCACTGATGACCGCATGACCCGCTTCTGGATCAGCCTGGAACAAGGCGTACGCTTTGTGATTCGCGCTGCTGAAAATATGCATGGTGGTGAAGTATTTGTTCCCAAGATTCCTTCTATGACCGTTGCCGACCTGGCACGAGCCATTGCACCCAAAGCCACGATCGATATTATCGGCATCCGCCCCGGCGAAAAATTACACGAGGTATTGATCTCGGACGATGAATCCCGCCAGACGGTGGAACTCGACGATATGTATGTGGTTCAACCGGCTGAGTCCCTCTGGTTTGGCCGCGATTGGGAGAGCAAAGGCAAGATGTTACAAGATGGTTTCAGATATGCCAGCAATACCAATGATCAATGGTTGAACGTTGACCAGATCAGCCAGATCATTGCCCCGATCGAAGCAGATTATTTGGCAGGCAGATTGGGATGACCAAGTTCCTTATCACAGGTGCAAGCGGTCTGCTTGGCTTGAACCTGGCGTTAGCAGTTGACGGTAAAGAACATCAAGTTTTTGGAGTTGCCAATACTACCCCCATGCGCCGGGTGGGTTTTAAAAGCATTCAAGCTGAATTAACCGAGTCCGGCACCGTTGACCGCCTTTTAGATGAAATTGCTCCAGAAGTGATCATTCATTGTGCTGCTATTGCCAATGTGGATGATTGTGAATCCAAACCACAACTGGCTTTGGAAGTTAATTCTCGTTTACCTGGAAAAATTGCTGTAGCCGCTGCCTCTCGTCATATCAAAATGGTGCAGATCTCCACGGATGCCGTCTATGATGGTCAAAAGGGTGATTATCAGGAAAGAGAACTTCCCGACCCTTTGAGTGTGTATGCGCGCACCAAGCTGGGTGGGGAGCAAGCCGTACTGGATGCGAATCCGCAGGCGCTGGTGGCCCGAGTGAATTTTTATGGTTGGAGTGTAACCGGTACGCGCAGCCTGGCAGAATGGTTCGTCAATGCTTTCGCCGCGGGACAGACAGTGAAGGGATTTACTGATGTTCAATTTTGTCCGATGATGGTGCTGGACCTGGTCGATACTTTGTTGGAAGCGGTCAGGTTGGACTTGAAAGGGATTTACCATATGGTGGGGCCGCAAAAAATGTCCAAATTTGAGTTTGGGCGTGCCATTGCTGGGAAATTCGGTTTCGATCCGGAGCTGGTACAACCAGCCTCGGTTTTCGATGGCGGTTTAAAGGCTGCGCGTTCTCCGAATTTGAGCCTCAACACGGAAAAATTAACCACTGCATTACATCACGAACTGCCATTGTTTGATGCCGGTTTGCAAAAATTCTATGACCAGTATCGCCACGGTTTTCCACAACTACTAAAATCCCTTTCTTGATTTAAACATTCTTTTGAATTCTCAAGATTCATCAGGAGTGAAAAATGGAAACAAAAATCGGTTCTCACATAATTGGAAAGAATCATCCCACCTATTTCATTGCTGATATTTCTGCTAACCATGACGGCAGTCTGGATCGGGCCAGGATGTTGATCCGAATGGCCAAAGATGCCGGGGCGGATGCGGCCAAGTTCCAGAATTTTAGAGCGGCCAAAATCGTCTCGGATTACGGCTTCAAGCACATGAACAGCCAGGTGTCGCATCAGGCCAACTGGAAGAAATCCGTCTTTGAAGTGTATTCTGATGCTTCGATCCCCTTTGATTGGACGCCTGTACTCAAAGAAGAATGTGACAAAGCAGGCATCGATTACTTTTCTTCTCCCTATGATTTTGAGGCGGTCGATTATCTGGACCCATTTGTACCGGCGCACAAGATCGGTTCGGGTGATGTCGATTGGCTGGAAATGCTGGCATATATTGCCAAAAAAGGCAAACCCGTGCTTCTGGCAACAGGGGCAGCCAGTATCGGCGAAGTACAACAAGCCGTGCATACCATTCTGCCGATCAATAAGCAACTGGTTTTATTACAGTGCAATACGAATTACACCGCCGCTGCGGTGAATTTTGACCACATTAATTTGCGCGTGCTCGAAACCTACCAATTGATGTTTCCTGAGGTGATCGTTGGCCTTTCGGATCACACACACGGCCATGCTACCGTGCTGGGGGCAGTTGCTCTGGGCGCACGTGTGGTGGAGAAGCACTTTACCGATGACAATCAGCGGGTTGGGCCGGATCATCCTTTTTCGATGACCCCGACGACCTGGCTGGAGATGGTTGAACGCACTCGCGAACTGGAACGGGCTCTGGGTTCAGCAGATAAATCCATTGCCGAAAACGAAAAAGATACCTCTGTTGTGCAGCGCCGCTGCCTGCGGGCCGCCCGCGATATTCAAGCCGGCGAGGTGATCACCCGCGCGATGATCGATGTACTGCGTCCGGCCACTCCGGGTGCGATCAAACCTGCCGAACTGGCGTTGGTAATCGGCACGCACGCGTTAAAGGCGCTCCCGGCCGGGAAAGAAATCCGCTGGACCGACCTGGGAGAATAAACCCGGAGCCGGTGAGCAGATCTGAGTATTCCATGAAAATCCTTTATTTCACCCGCGGTCAATCTCCGCATGATTTGCGTTTTCTCAAGGCGCTGGCTGGTACGAATCATCAAGTGGCAGTGCTCAGCCTGGAAGAACACGGTATTTTGAATTGGCCGAAAGGGATCCATGTTTTGCAATGGCCAGAGGAAATTCAGATCTTAAAATCACCATCAATTGAGCAACTTGTTAATGGTTTCAAAAAGATCATCTCAGAATATCAACCGGATATTGTTCACGCGGGACCGATCCAAAGAGTTGCTTACATTGCGGCTTTAGCTCACGCTTCACCTTTATTAACAATGTCGTGGGGCTCCGATATATTACTGGAAGTTGATCAACATACCACCTGGCCCTCGATCACCCGTTATACTTTGAAACACAGCCACTGGTTTGCGGCAGATTGTCAGACGGTTGTTGAAAAAGCCCGATCCTTCGGTTATCAGGGAGATGTTTCTGTCTTCCCTTGGGGAGTGGATCTTGAGCATTTTCGGCCGAGTCGTGCTGGAGAATTGCGGGAGAGATTAGGTTGGAAGGATCAATTTGTTTTCCTTTCCAATCGTACGATGGAGCCTCTTTATGGTATGGATATCGTTGCCAAGGCATTTGTATCCGCTTTTGAAAAAAATGACTATATTCGACTATTGCTTTTTGGAAAAGGCTCGCAAGAGCCTGAGATTCGGGAGATCCTTTCATCTGCGGAAAAAGAAGGCAAAGTCTATTTTGGTGAATTTGCTGGATTGGATGAACTACCGACAATTTATAATTCTGCAGATGTCTACTTGAGTGCATCTCACAGCGATGGTTCATCAGTTTCGTTGATGGAGGCTTTAGCTTGCGGAAAGCCAGTTTTGGTCTCCGATATTCCTTCCAACAGAGAATGGATCCAACCGGGGGATGTTGGTTGGTTGTTCGAGGATGGTAATGTTGATGACCTAGCAGAGAAAATGCTCCAATGTGTAGTCAGGGAAAATCTTGAAGAAGTATCTTCCCGGGCACGAAAATTAGCCGAGGATCGAGCGGATTGGACAAAGAATTTTGCGATATTATTAGATACTTATCAAAAAATCTTCGAGGGTTACTCCTCTCAAAACAAGAAATGAGATCATATTAAGTTTATGAAAACAGTTGCCATCATACAGGCACGAATGAGTTCCAGCCGCTTACCCGGTAAAGTGCTCAAAGAAGCTGGCGGCCGGCCTCTTTTGGAGCGCATGGTCGAACGGGTGAACCGCTCTGTTCGGGTGGATGAGGCGCTCGTGGCTACCACCATTGATCCCTCAGATGATGCCATTGTTGATTTTTGCACAGCGCGCAAAACCCCGTATTTTCGCGGTAATTTAATGGACGTTCTGGATCGCTATTACCAGGCGGCACTTTTATATCAGGCTGAGCTCGTGGTGCGGTTGACGGGAGATTGCCCGTTTATTGACCCTGTACTGGTGGATGAGACCATCAATGCTTTGCTGCACGCCGGGGCAGATTTCGCCTGTAACCGTCTGCCACCGCCGATGAGCCGCACTTACCCGATCGGATTGGATGTGGAAGTATGTACTTTCGAGGCGCTTGAAACTGCCTGGAAAAATGCCAGTGAGAAGCACGAACGGGAACACGTGATGCCATATTTGTATGAAGTTCCCGGACGTTTCAAGGTAGTAAAGATCGATTATGCCAGCGATTATGGGAAGCTGCGTTGGACGGTGGATACCGCTCAAGATTTGGAGTTTGTGCGCGCGGTATATACGGCGCTTGACAACCGCAATGATTTTTCGTGGCTGGATGTCCTCCAATTGGTTCAGGCTCACCCTGAGATCGCAGAGATCAACGCCAATGTGCAGCACAAAACCATGTTTGACGTGGATAAACGAAATCTGTAGAAGATGAAATTTTAATAAGCCAATGAAACCCATAATTTCCATTTTTACTTCACCTAAACCGTTTACCAACCCGCACATTGCCATCATTCAGCGTAATGCAATACAATCCTGGGTGGAACTCGGAGATGAGGTCCAGGTCATCCTGTTTGGAGATGAAGCAGGTGTTGCAGAGACAGCAAGGGAACTTGGGGTGATGCATTCTGCGAACGTGAAGCTCAATTCCTCCGGCACACCGCTGCTCAGCGACCAGTTCGCCAAAGCCAGGGCAGTCAACGATAGCCCCATGCTGGCATTTATAAACGCAGATATCCTGCTCTTTCCAGATTTTTTGGATTCGGCAAAAAAGATCCACCTTCAAACACCGCGGTTCCTGATTGTGGGCCAACGCTGGGATCTGGATGTTCCTGTTCCCATCGATTTTTCGCAAAGCTGGCAGGAACGCGTCGCCGCAATTTGCGATCAGGCCGGCAAGCTGCATAAACCAGCCGGCAGCGATTACTTTATATTTCCACGGGAATGTTTTACAAATATTCCGGATTTTGCCATTGGACGGGCCGGCTGGGACAATTGGATGTTCTACGAAACGCGCCAGCAAGGCTGGAAGCTGATCGATGCCACCCATTCCATCCGTATTATTCACCAGAGCCATGATTATGCCCATTTACCCGGCGGACAACCGCATTATCACCTGCCAGAAACGTATGAAAACGTCCGTCTGGGCGGTGGAAAACGCCATATCTTTACACTCCACGATGTGAACTGGCAGTTCATCGATGGCAAATTGACCCGGCCAAAGTTGGACTGGAAACGATTCTGGCGTGAAATCGAGATCTTCCCCCTCGTCCACTTGCATTCGCAGCGGCTGGCAGGGTTTTTCTTTGCACTTTTTCATCCGCGCAAAGCCTATAATGAATTTAGAAAAAAACTCAACGAAAGTACTTCGCAGGAGTAAACATGCGTACAGGCCAAAACCCGGCAAAATCAGTCAATGAGGTCGCCAGACCGCAGCGGATCACAGTTGCAGTCCTAAATTACATTCCCTTCATCAGCGGGTATTACGCTGATATGCTCAACGTACTGCAAACCTGTCTGGGCAGCATCTGGGCAAACACTGATCTACCGTATGACCTGATGGTTTTTGATAATGGAAGCTGCGCTGAGGTAAAAGATTACCTCAACACTCAGGTCAAAGAGGAGCGTATTCAGTACCTCATTCTCTCAGAGAAAAACCTGGGCAAAGGCGGTGCCTGGAACATCATCCTGGACGCGGCTCCCGGCGAAGTGATCGCTTATACCGACAATGACTGTTATTTCTATCCCGGCTGGTTGTCGAAATCCATGACCCTGCTCGAAACCTTCCCGAACGTAGGTATGGTCACGTCACGTCCGTTCTGGGGGCGAAAAGAACATAACACAGCTACTTTTACCTGGGCTGAAAATAACCCCGAAGCCCGGGTATATAACGGTAAGTTTCTCGATTGGGAAACGTACAGCTCATTTACCATGAGTCTGGGTGTTGACGAGGAAACGGTGCGCACCTGGTTCGAGTCGAATGAAGATTACCGTGTTGATTACAAGGGGATGACGGCACAAATCGGTGCAAGCCATTATCAATTTTTGGGCTATAAAAAGGTTTTGCAGCAATTTTTACCCTTTGAGATGGACCGCCCGATGGGGCAGGTGCGCCAGTTGGATATCCGCGTGAACGAAGCTGGTTATCTCAGGTTGATGACGGCAGAACCGTTGATGCAGAACATGAGCAATCAGGTNNTTGATGAAATTATATGATCTGATCTTCCGCCTTTATTATGGAGGTTCTTTTCAATGAGAATGGGACAGAACCCTGCCAAAGCGGGTATCAAGGCCTGGCAGCCTCATCGTTTGGGAATCGGGATCATTTCTTATGTGCCCAACCAGAGCGGCTATTTCGAAGAGAGTTTGCAGATCATCAAGATCGAGATCGCCAGCCTGCGCAGGCACACCAGCGAAGCCTTTGACCTTTACCTCTTCGATAACGGAAGCAGCACAGAGGTACAAAGTGAACTCATCAAGCTCAATCAGAGCGGCGCGATCGATTTTCTCACTCTCTCTCATCACAATATCGGCAAATTCGGCGCCATGAACTGGCTGATCGCCAGCATGACCAATGAATGGATCGGCTATACTGACTCTGATTTTTACTTCCGTGAAAATTGGCTGCAAGAGAGCCTGAAACTGGTAGAGGCTTTCNNTGTTTATGAGCAATTGCTTGAAACAGATGTCATCGAAGATTACTGCCGGGGCATTGGCGCCACGGAAGAAATGGGCCAAAAATACCTGGCTCAAAAATCAACTTTGCTTGAAAACAAGTCTAGCGGAGTCAAGGCAGTTTTCGGCGCCACCACTGCTCAGTACCTGGCTCCGCAAGAGAAAATTCAACAGGTCTTCCCCATGCCGCATGAGTTTCTGATTGCACGCGAAGAGGACAACGAACTGAATCGCCGCATCGACGCAAAGGGCTGGTTGGAGCTCTCTACACTACGACCTTTGGTGGTGCATATGGGCAACCATCTGGATGAATTAATTGCCGCCGAGGCAAAAGAAGCCGGCCTTTTTGCCGGAAATGTGATCGAAAGGGCATCGACGGAAACACATAAAAATAACCCAGCCTGGCGTATGCTGGTGGTGTTCAATCGGGTGAGTTTCTTACGCAAGTTGTTTAAACGGCTGTATGTGAATTTGTTCGAGTTGTATTCCATTGAGAAAAAGTGAGCATAAGGCTATGAAAAAAGACATCCTTTCACTTTTAGTTTGCCCGCGCTGCCAACAGAAATTGGCACTAGTCGGCGCTGATAAGCTGCACTGCAATAACTGTGGTTATGAAGCCAGTATGCTCAATGGGAAACCTATTTTCACAGATGTACCGGCCACTATCCAACCCTGGGAAAAAGTGGAACGCGGCCCCGATAAAGGTACTACCTGGCGCCGCTCGAACTGGCGTTTTCTGAATGACGAAGTAAAAACTCTCGCCCCGGAGGCTTTGATCCTAGATGTCGGTGCCGGTCACGGCGATTTTGCCGATATCTTTGAAGAAAAGAATTATTACTCTCTGGATATCGTACCATATGCTGAAGTGGACCTTGTTTGCGATCTGGGGCAGACTATCCCATTTAAGACGGGAACGTTTGATGCTGTTGTCTTGATGAATGTGCTGGAACATGTTTACGAAAACCGCGGGCTGGTGCAAAACATTGGCAAGATCTTGAAACCCGGCGGTAAACTCATCATTACCGTGCCGTTTCTGCTCAAAGTGCATCAGGCGCCTTTTGATTTCTCGCGCTATACCCCCTATTACCTCAGCCAACTGGCACAGGAAGCAGGCTTCAACGTCGAAAAACTGAACGGTTATTACGATACGCTTTACCTGTTGAACGAGAGCCTGGGCAATCTGTGGTTGTATTCGATTGGTTCCCGGCCGGCAGTGCAGCGCTTTTTGGCTAAAGGGCTGGTTTTCATCATTCAACGATTAATCAATGGATTAGGGAAGCTCAGTGAAAAAGGAGCCATCCGGCCCGTTTCAGCAGAGAAAAACCCCGCCCCGGTGGGTTATTTAGTGGTATTGGAGAAGAAAGCCTAGATGGAAAAACAAAAAACGATCTTCATCAGCGCAGATCATGGTCTGGCGATCATTTATTTCTTGCAAAGCGATGTGGTAAAAACGCTGCTGGCCGCGGGTCTGCGTGTGGTTGTCTTGACCGATGATGGATTGGTCGAACAGATCCAGAAACGGTTTGGACAGCCCGGCATGATCGTGGAAGGGCTGCGTTATAAAACTTGCCAGGAGTATGCGACAAAAGTTCAGCCTACGCTGCAATACTGGGCCAATTTTGTACGCCGGGTGGGTACCTCCAACCGCATCAACACCGAAGCAATGGACAGCCACATTCAGCAGGTGGCCGCCGAAGTACAGGGCCGTCAGCGGCTGATGCTGCCGGTGGCGAAGACAGCCATCTGGTGGCTTCGCCATTCAAAGGCAGCCCGTCAGGGGCTGGTAAAATGGCAAATGCGTTTTAACCCGGGCATTTATACCGATCTTTTTGAGAAATATCAGCCCGAACTGGTAGTATCTTCTACGTACGGTTGGCGCAACGACCGCTATCTATTACGCGAAGCCGCTCAACGCGGGGTGAAGGTGGGCGCGGTCATTGTGGGCTGGGATAACCCGAGCAGCTATGGCATTCCGGCGGCACCGCTGGATTTTGTCACCTGCTGGTCAGAGATCCAGAAAAAAGAACTTGTGGACGGCTCCGATTGGGACCCCAATAAGGTGTACATAGGCGGCATTCCTTCTTATGATGGCTATTTCAGGCGCGAATGGTTGATCCAGAAGGAAGAATATTACCACCTACACAATTTGGACCCGAAACGCAAACTCATCAGTTATGCCAGCAGTTTCGTGTCATTTTCACCGAATTATCAGAACGTGGAAGCCTTGGCTGACTTGGTTGCAAATGATCAGCTCAGTGAACCTTGCCAACTGCTCATCCGGCTGCATCCCAACCATTTTTTGGACGAGCCATTATATGCCGGTGAGCGTGAAGCCATCCGTAAGCTGGCGGCCCGATTGCCGCATGTGCACGTGGTGGAACCGGTGGCTCTGGGCGGTGACCTGGGATATTATTCCGGCGAAGAC
>PMIV01000087.1 GCA_003158355.1 Anaerolineaceae bacterium | reverse complement strand
TGGAGCTCCCATTCTCCGCAACCTAAATGTGCCGGAAGAAGTTGTCCGGGCGATTCTTGCCCATTCAGATTTAAAAGACTATCCCCGCCAAACACGCATGGAAAAAGCGCTTTTTGCCTGTGATGAAGTGACCGGTTTGATCACCGCAGTCGCGTTGGTGCGGCCTTCAAAATCCCTTTATGATCTGGAAGCCAGTTCGGTCAAGAAAAAGTGGAAAGACAAAGCCTTTGCNNAGAGATGGAATTGGGAGCGCAAGATTTCGGCGTTCCAATTTGGGACCATGTAACAAATGTAATTCTGGCAATGAGAGAAATTGCTCCCATTTTAGGATTGGAAGGAAACCTTACTACACCTGCATAATTGCAGCTGGGTACAGAGAAGGAGGAGAATATAATGACTCTAAAAGGAAAAGGCATGATGATCTGGCAGATCCCGAATTGCGAATCGGGAAATGTGACAACTATTGCAGATATGGCTTCATCCGCCGGCTTTTCGTACATCATGCTCAAAATTGCAGATGGTCCATATTCATATAGTAGGAACAATGCCTTGCTCCCCAGCCTGGTGACAGCGCTTCGAGCAAAAGGGATTTCAGTCTGGGGNNGTGGGGATGGCATTATATATATGGTGATAACCCCACGGGTGAAGCCGCCATAGCAATATCACAGACGAATAAATACAGCCTGGACGGATATATCATTGATGCCGAATCAGAATTTGAGGCTTCAGGTCGTACAGCCGTTGCAACCACCTTTATGTCTGCCTTACGCGCCGGATTGCCCAGCACACCCGTGGCGCTCTGCTCATTCCGCTGGCCAAGTTACCATTCCACCTTTCCCTGGAAAGCTTTCCTGGCTAAATGCGACTACAATATGCCGCAAGTATATTGGATGAGCGCTCATAATTCAGCTTATCAGCTTGATAAAAGCTTGACTGAATTTAAAGCCATCTCTCCTTATGTTCCACTGATCCCGACTGGCCCGGCTTTTTATGAAAGCAGTTGGGCGCCAACTCCAGCCGAAGTCACTTCGTTTTTGGATGAAGCGAAAACCTTGGGACTGACCTCAGCTAATTTCTTCAGTTGGGATGATTGCCGGAAAAATCTCTCTTCGGTCTGGACAACGATCACCAATTATTCCTGGCCAGGGAATACCAACACAAACCCGACACCTCCTACTCCCAAAGACATCACCCAACAATATATTGATGCGCTCAACACCAAAAATCTGGATACGATCGTGGCATTGTTTACCACTGAGTCAGTACATATAGACTCTCAAGCCACTGTGCAAGGAACAACTGCCATTCGAACCTGGTTTAGTAATCTTCTTAACAATGTGCTGCCAAACGCAACCTTCTCATTGGGAACTGCTTCAGGGTCCGGAACAACGCGCAGCTTCACCTGGACAGCCACCTCTTCTGCAGGTTCTGTTTCAAATGGCAGTGATACATTTGGCCTGGTGGACAGCAAGATCGCTTATCACTATACGTTTTACAACGTAACTGCGTAGATAATTGAGTCATAGCCATTACTGGTCGAGTTTTGCCTCGACCAGTTTTTTTTAGAATGTTTCAATAAGAAAAATCACTTTTTATATCAAAGGTTTTTGTTGGTAATCTGCCTTGACTTCAGCATCATCACCCTTTTTTGTTGTTTTCTTCTCGTTCCAACGCACCGAATCATCTACAGCTTTACAAATATTCTCTACAGAATCACCTATTTTGATTTCGAGTATCACTTTCGCGCTGGCACCGCGTTTCCCAATTGGGAGAACATCAAACCGTAATGATTTTGCAGCACTCTTTTTCAAGAAAATGGTGAACGTCGTGTTTTTCTTGCCGCTCAGCAGACCCACTACCTTGGCTCCTGATTTTGCCTTGCCAATGGCAACGCCCTGCCCATATCTTCCCTGAACCGGAAAGTCTTCTTTATTTTCACGCCAACCATTTCCATCAGATGTGATAAATAAAATCTCCTCAGCAGATTTCAGGTCGATAACTCCAACCGCGCCAGCTCCCTTGGGTAATTTGATGGCATTCACGCCCGCTGCCACCAAACCCATTGAGCGAACTTCGCTTCCCGAGAAACGAATTGCCATTCCTTCGCTGGTAGTGACCAAATACTCTGTGTCTTCTTCCGAGATCAAGGCATCCACAAGTTCATCGCCTTCATTCACCTTGGCCAGAATGAAAGGTTGCGAGGACGGGCCGGGGAGATCAGCCAGGGCCGATTTCTTGATCAGCCCCTCCTTTGAAAGTGTGATGATCACTTTTTCTTGCATCGAAGTGTTTGCGGGTAAGCTGAAGATGCGCAGCGGCAGATCATTTTCATCCAGTGAACAAACTTTATGGAAGACCGCACCTTCTTCAGGTTTATCAACTCCAGGGATCACATGAACTGCCAGTGTGGCACATTTGCCATTTTTAGCTAAAATGTACAAGACCTGATGCGTGTCTACGCGCAGTAATATTATCGGTGCCTCTTTACCACTGGTTCGTGGAGCGGTATCCGTGGTTGTGCGGAAAATACGTCCATCCACTGTCATTCCGACCCAGGTGTTCTCGGCCGGAGTAACATCTTGTACGGTTAATAATTCATGCGCTTCTTTTCCCTTTTTTAAGGAGACGATTTGCGTTCTGCGCCGGTCCTGATAACGAGCTTTGATCTCGGCCAGTTCATTGCCAATTTCCAGACGCATTTTCGTTGGAGATTTTAACAATGCTTCTAACTCCTTGACTTGATCAGAAATCTCCTTATATTCAATCTCGATCTTTTTTCGTTCCAATGCTGCTAGTCGTTTGAGCGGCATATCCAGGATCGCTTGTGCTTGTATTGCCGAAAGTTTAAATTTCTTCATCAGGCGCTCTTTTGCCTGATCAGTATCCTGTGACGCCCGAATGGTAGCGATCACTTCATCTAGGTTCTTGATGGCAATACGCAGCCCCTCTAAAATATGCAGCCGGTCCAGCGCTTTACGCAGGTCAAATTCGCAGCGGCGTTTGACCACTTCAATGCGGTGCTCGAGATAGACCTTTAAAGCCTGTTTCAGGGTCAACAAACGTGGTTGGCCATCGACAAGAGCCAAAAGGTTAATGCTAAAAGTACCTTCAAGCGGTGTTTTTTTATATAGGTCGCGCAGGATCTTTTCTGCATCTGCTGATTTATTCAATTCAATGACAATTCGCATCCCCTGACGGTCAGATTCATCCCGCAGGTCTGCGACGCCATCCAGGGTACCCTCGCGTGCCAATTCGGCGATCCGTTCTATCAGGGAAGATTTGTTGGTCAAGTAAGGAAGTTCGTTAATGATAATCCGGCTCTTGCCGCGGGTCATCTCTTCCAGGCTGACCCTACCGCGTACGGTGATCTTTCCGCGCCCGGTGGCATAAGCTGCCAGCAGATCATTTTGTTCATGGTTTTGCAGGATCAGCCCCCCCGTCGGGAAATCTGGGCCTTGAATATAATTCATCAGTTCATTGATGGTTACATCATCTTGATGTTCCCAATGCTTAAGTAAATACTGCAAGGCATCGATCACTTCAGCCAGGTTGTGCGGCGGAATACTTGTAGCCATACCCACCGCAATACCGCTGGCGCCGTTTACCAACAAGTTCGGAATTGCGGCGGGGAGTACTGCGGGTTCATCCAGAGTATCATCAAAGTTGCGGGTAAAATCGATTGTATCGCGGTCAATTTGGTTGAGCATATCTAGAGAAAAATGGGTAATACGGGCTTCTGTGTAACGCATAGCCGCCGGGGGATCACCATCGACACTGCCAAAGTTCCCCTGCCCATCTACTAACGGATAACGCATCGAAAAATCTTGCGCNNCCCAACACTTCACCAACGATCCTGGCTGACTTTTTATAAGCGGACTCTGGTCGTAAGCCCATATCATACATTGCAAAAAGCAGTCTTCGCTGCACTGGTTTTAAACCATCGCGGGCATCCGGAAGCGCCCGCGCCACGATTACACTCATCGCGTAATCGAGATAAGACTGCCTCATCTCGTGATCAATATCGACTTTCTTTACCATGCCTATTTCCATAACCAACTCCTCAGCCAAATTATCTGTACAGTCACAATCTTACGGACTTTGTCTTGCGCCGTCAATAAAAAAAACCCCGAGTTTTTTGCTCGGGGTTTCAGTAAAACAAATTGAATTACTCAGCAACTGGTTGAATATCCTCACCGCCCTTTAAAGCTTCTGGGTTTTCAACAGGAGCAACCACCACTTCTCGAACAACTTTATCCGATTCCATGTCTGTAAAGCGGCCATGCACATATCCGGTTCCAGCAGGAATGAGTTTACCGATAATCACGTTTTCTTTCAGACCATACAGCGGATCTTCAGTGGATGCAATTGCAGCACCGGCCAGCACCTTAATTGTGTGTTGGAAAGAAGAGGCAGAGAGCCAAGAGTCCGTGGTCAAAGAGGCTTTCGTAACGCCCAACAGAATCTCTACAAAACGTGCGGGCTGTTTGCCTTCAGCGATCAGGGCTTCATTGGTACGTTTCACTTCAAGGCGTTCCAAAACATCCATTGGCAGATACTTAGTATCTCCCGGACGAATGATTTGAACCTTACCCATCAGTTTACGAATGATCACTTCGAAATGTTTATCATTGATGTTCTGACCCTGAGCACGATACACTTTTTGGATCTCAGTAAGCATGTACATCTGAGCTGCTTCACGACCCTTGATCTTCAAAATGGTGTGCGGGTTGATGGAACCTTCGGTCAGTGCCTGACCGGCTTCAACCTTGTCATCATCTTTGACCAGTAAACGTGAGGTGCTCGGAATTTCATAATCTTCGGTCTCGCGTTGTTCGTAGCTGACAAAGACCTTGCGTCCTTCGATACGCACCCTGCCGTTATGCTGTGCGTTTAGTTGAGCTTCTCCCTGGCTGGCAATAACCTCACCCAGAGCAATTTCAGTGGCATCCTTAGCGATTATTTCCCAACCTTCAGGAATTTCATACTCATCAGAGGTCATTTCGCTGTGCTCAACCCGGACAATTCTCTGTTCACCGGCGCGTTCTGATTGGATCACCTTTGCATTACCCGAAATACGAGTGATGACAGCTTCACCTTTAGGCATGCGGCGAGCTTCAAACAACTCTTCCACACGAGGCAGACCAGTTGTGATATCGCCTCCGGCAGCAACACCACCGGTATGGAATGTACGCAAGGTTAGTTGTGTACCAGGCTCACCAATGGACTGTGCCGCCACAGTTCCTACGGCTGAACCTAAAACAACCAGGTTTCCACGACCCAGATCCATGCCATAGCATTTGGCGCAAATACCATGAATCAATTCGCAGGCCAATGGAGAGCGCACAAATACATCCGTGATTCCGGCAAGTGTAACTTTGCGGATCAAATCGCGGTCAAGCATTTCATTCCGTTCAGCGATCACTTCGCCGGTCTTGGGATCAACGATTCTTCCCGCAGTCATACGTCCATACAGACGTTCGGCCA
>PMIV01000191.1 GCA_003158355.1 Anaerolineaceae bacterium | reverse complement strand
ATAATGTCCGGCCGGTGAAAGACCTCAGTGGTATCTGTACCGGGTTGGCGTACATCCCCCCAGAACGATCTTGCCGGGAAGGGATTCAGATTCTCGCTGATAAATTGAGCTGCGAAAGAGACTTCTTTTTGAGAAACGTCAAATTTGTGTGCGATCTCTGAATATTGGTGATGGCTTAACAGGTCCATGCAGTCATGGACGATCTTCTCGGCCAACGGAGGAACATTGCCCGTCTCAGCCAGGATTTCCAACTGCACAATAAGCGCTTCATTGGTATTCAGCGATCCTACTCCTACCGGATCGGCGTGCTGGATCAACTGCTGTACCCTGCGCACCTGTTCCAATGGAAAATGGGTATACTGCGCCACATCCAACAAGGTGGTGGTCAAAAAACCCTCATCATTCAGATGGGTCAATAAAAATGCAGCCAGACCGCGTTCTTCCGGTTTGAGATCAGGAGCGATTTGTCTGAGAACATACGTGGGCAGATCAGTTTCGACCGGGGCGTAGGGTTCTTCTTCTACTTCGGTATCAATGTAATCTTTTTTGGGGATGAACTCGTCGCGAGGTGAAAGAAAAACCACCGGTTCTTCAGATGAGATGTTGGATGGCAAACTGCAAACCGGGCAGGCGCCGCGTTCCTTGATAATCCGATGACAGGTCGGGCAGCGATGTTCTTCCACCACCTCGAGCGCCGGGTTGGAAGCCAATTCAGATTCGATCTTTTGTCCTAGTTCTTCAGCAGTAAGTGTCAGCAGCGCCATCGTTTGAGCAAGATGGGCTGTAGTCATTGGTCGGCCGCTTGACATTGGAATCTGAAACATAAAAGCCTCGTTTTCTAGAATGAGTATAGCGTATTTCAGATAAAGGTGCAAGTTCTATGCCATGTATTTTTCCGGAAATGGTAAAATACATGGATAAAATTTTGGAGAATTATTCTTGGGAAAACTGACGATTATTGGTGGTGGTTTGGCCGGGAGTGAGGCGGCCTGGCAGGCTGCGGAACGCGGCATTCAGGTTACGCTCTTCGAGATGCGCCCGCAAAAATCGACCGGCGCACATCTCACCGGCTTGCTGGGTGAATTGATCTGTTCCAATTCGTTGGGTTCCAACCAACCCGACCGTGCCGGCGGTGTGCTGAAACAAGAATTGGACAGGATGAATTCGCTGGTACTGGCCTGTGCAGAAGCAAACGCGCTCCCTGCCGGAGGTGCTTTGGCCGTTGACCGTGAGGCCTTTGCCGGCCAAATCACCCAGAAGATCAGCTCACACCCCAACATCACTCTGATCCGTGAGGAATGCACGGAAATTCCGGATGGACCCGTCATTATCGCATCCGGTCCATTGACTTCAACCGCCCTTTCTCGATCCATCGCCAATTTGACCGGGCAGGACGCGCTTTTCTTTTTCGATGCCATTGCACCCATCGTCAGCCTGGAATCCATCGATCTCTCAGTTGCCTTTCGGGCTTCCCGCTACGAGTTTGACGAGGACCCGGAGGCTGGAGACTACATCAACTGCCCGTTCGATGAAGCGCAATTCGACAAATTTGTCTATGAACTGGCCCACGCCGAGAGGATCCATCTGGAGAGTTTTGAGGGTATTTCCACTCAGGAAAAGCAAGCCGGCCATAAGCTGTTCTTCGAAGGCTGCCTTCCAATTGAAGTACTGGCAGATCGCAATCCGCAGTGCCTGGCCTTTGGCCCCATGCGCCCGGTAGGGCTTCGCGACCCGCACACCGGCCACCGCCCGCACTCTGTGCTGCAATTACGCCAGGACAACCTGGCCAATACCCTGTACAACCTGGTTGGCTTCCAAACCAATCTGACCTTTCCGGAACAAAAGCGCGTTTTTCAACTCATTCCCGGTTTGGAGCATGCCGAATTTGTGCGCTACGGCCAAATGCACCGCAACACGTTCATCTTCTCACCGGCCTTGCTGGATGACACCCTGCAATTCAAGACCCGCTTGGATCTGTTCTTTGCCGGGCAGATCGTTGGCGTAGAAGGCTACATGGGGAACGTTGCCACTGGCCTGGTCGCCGGGATCAATGCTGCCAATTTACTCTCAGGCAGCCCTTTGCTGGGCTTCCCACAAGAGACCATGACAGGTGCGCTGCTTCATTACATCACCCACGCCAGCCCGGCAGATTTCCAACCCATGAAGGCCAACTTCGGCATTCTGCCGAAGCTGAGCAAAATTCCGCGGGCCAAAAAAGAACGGGCGCTGCTTTATGCCAAACGAGCCATGGAAGCCTTTCAATCTCTCCCTTTCGGAGAAAATAAAGAATGAAAAAAGTTCGTTTCCTTCTCTCCTTTTTCTTGCTTACCTCATGGCTCCTTTCCTCATGCCAGGCCCAAACGAAAACACCCGAAACTCCCCGTGAATTCGATGCGCAACGCGCCTACCAGGATATGGCAGCCCAGATGAAATTCGGGCCAAGAATTCCAGGCAGCACCGCCCACCAATCCGCCCGGGATTATATCCAGACAGAACTTTTACAAGCGGGATGGCAGGTCGAAATTCAAAGTACCACCGATATGGGTCACCCCGTCCAAAACATCATTTCCAGGCGTAGCAACGCTAAAACGCCCATTATTCTGGGTGCTCACTATGATTCACGTATGGTCGCGGATCAGGACCCAGACCCGACTTTACGCACGCAGCCCGTCCCCGGAGCAAATGATGGTGCTTCGGGGGTGGCCGTCTTGCTCGAGATTGCGCGTATCCTCCCCCAGAGCGATCAAAATGTCTGGCTGGTGTTCTTCGACAGCGAAGACCAGGGCCGCATTTCTGGCTGGGATTGGCTGCTGGGCTCGACCGTGTTTGCCGATTCTCTGAAAGTGACTCCGAAAGCTGTCGTGGTCGTAGATATGATTGGCGACTCTAATTTAAATATCTACCGAGAAATGACCTCAACTAAAAGCCTCACCGACCAGATCTGGCAAACCGCCGCCAGCCTGGGATACTCAAGTCAATTCATCGACCAGGAAAAATATGCCATGCTGGACGATCAGACACCCTTCCTCAACAAAGGCATCCCGGCAGTGGATATCATCGACTTCGACTACCTTTACTGGCACACCACCTCAGACACGCTGGATAAAGTCTCGGCTGGTAGTCTGGAAATTGTAGGGAAGACCCTTCTCGCCTGGTTGGCCAAGAATCAGTAGTTGGCAAAATTCTCAACCTGTCGTAAACTTGAATTATTCATTTCACCAAAGGACAAGAAACAAATGACCTCCTCTCCGCTACATTTTTCCGCCGCTGATCGTATCGCCTCCTTCAAGCCTTATTTTTTTGCTTCGTTAAATAAAAAACTGGCTGATCTCAAGGCAAAAGGAGTGGATGTCATCCGTATCGATATGGGTTCACCTGATCTTCCCCCTGCGGACTTCATCACCGACAGTCTGGTTGCATCTGCCCGCCGTTCAGATACTCATGGCTATACGACGAATGGCGGTACTCCCGCTTTCCGCAAGGCAGTTGCCGATTATTATATGGATCGCTTCGAAGTGTCACTTGATCCTCAGAAAGAAATTATCGGCCTCATTGGTTCCAAGGAAGGCTTGTTCAATCTCAGCCAGGTGCTGCTCAACCCCGGTGATGTCGCTCTTGTTCCCGACCCCGGATACCCGGTATACAGCGCTGGCGGCATTATTGCCGGTGCCAGAATCGTGAACATGCCCCTGCTTGAGGCAAACCATTTTCTGCCTGATCTAGATGCTATTCCGCAGAATGATCTGGCCAAGGCAAAGATTCTTTGGCTGAACTATCCCAATAACCCCACCGGCGCTATCGCTCCGATGAGTTTCTTTGAAGAAGCAGTCCTTTTTGCTAAAAAACATCATATCCTTATTGCTCACGATGCTCCATATACAGATGTATGTTTCGATCATTATCACGCTCCCAGCCTGATGCAGGTGCCGGGTGCCAAAGAAATTGCAATAGAGTTCAATTCACTTTCCAAGACCTATAACATGGCTGGATGGCGGTTAGGGATGGCGGTAGGCAACCCCGAAGTGATCAACTACCTGTATACTTATAAAAGTCAGTTGGATACCTCAAATTTTGAACCAGTTTATGCTGCCGGGGTCAAAGCACTGACTTCAGACCAGGGTTGGCTCGAAGACCGTAATGCCCTTTATCAAAAGCGGCGTGATATTGTGGTCAATGGACTACGTCAGGCTGGTTTTACCCTTGAAGCGCCTGAGGCAGCCATTTATGTTTGGGCACGCCTGCCGATCGGTCAAAACGACTCGATGGCATTTTGCGACAAATTATTGGAAGAAACCGGCGTCAGCACCACCCCCGGCATTGTCTACGGGCAGCATGGTGAAGGATACTTGCGTATCTCGCTGGGTACCTCCACCGAACGCATCCAAGAAGCCATGCAGCGGATCATTCACTGGATAAAATAAATTTATGTCCCCAAAAACGACTTACCCCACTCACCCACCCAAAGAACGAGCTTATCTGGTTGGGGTGGATTTACGTAAATACCCTTCAGAGATCAGCCTGGAAGATTCACTTGCAGAGCTGACTCGTCTTTCAGAAACGGCTGGTCTGGAAGTTGTGGGTGAAACCACCCAAAATTTGGAAACAGCCAACCCTGTCACTTACATCGGTTCCGGTAAAGTGGAAGAATTGTTCAGCCTGGTCGAAGAAGCGCTGGCAGATGTGGTGATCTTTGATAATGAGCTTTCTCCCCGCCATCAGCGTGAGCTTGAAAAACGCCTGGGCACACACGTGCGCGTGCTGGATCGTACCGCGCTGATTCTGGATATCTTTGCCCAACATGCCAAATCCCGCGAAGGAATCTTGCAGGTGGAACTGGCACAAAATGAATACCGTTTACCGCGTTTGACCCGCGCCTGGACCCATTTGGAACGTCAAACTGGCGGCGGCGGCGGCAGTGCCGGCTCGGTAGGTGGTGTTGGTCTGCGCGGCCCGGGTGAAACACAGCTCGAAATGGACCGCCGTGAGATTCGTAAACGCATCGCTTTCCTCAAAGATGAGTTGGAAAAAGTCCGTGCACACCGGCAGCGCTATCGCCAACAGCGCAAACGGGCTCGCGTACCTTTGATCTCTCTGGTTGGCTATACCAATGCCGGAAAGTCTACCCTGCTCAACCGCCTCACCCGTTCGGATGTATATGTAGCCGATCAGCTTTTTGCCACTCTCGACCCTACTACCCGGCGTGTGGAACTCCCCGGCGGCTATAATGCCCTGATAACAGACACGGTGGGCTTCATTCAAAAATTGCCCACGCAGTTGATCGCAGCTTTTCAGGCTACCCTTGAAGAAATTGCCGAAGCCGATCTGCTCATCCACGTGGTGGATGTCACCCACCCCAATGCTCAGGCACAGGCAAATTCAGTCAACGAGACGCTCAAAGAGATCCACGCAGATCATATTCCGACCATCATTGCCTTAAACAAGATTGACGATCTACCCGACCCCGACGCTGCCTCTGCGGTAGTCGCTGAATTTCCGAAAGCCGTGGCTATCTCAGCACTCAAAGGCGTGGGGTTTGACGAGTTGATGCGCATGATCGAGACTGAACTATTTGAGAATTACACCAAGATTTCGGTGCAAATACCTTACACCGAAGGGCAGCTCATCAGCCTCTTTCACGAACAGGGACAGGTGGAATATATCGAACACACGCGCAAGGGTGTGTTCATTCAAGGACAGATCCCCGGCAGACTGCTGGCTCGTTATTCCGGGTTCCAAGCTTCGGCACCCACTGATAAATTGACAGATACCGATCTAGTGGATGATCCAGATTTAATTGATGACTAGCAAACAAAGGGGTTTAAATATTTAAAACCAAGAAGCTTCGCCAATAAAGGGAAGCTTCTGATCCATTCTAAATGATTGCGAGTAACTGGTTAAGCAGAAATCAAATTCCTTCGCACCCGCAGATGTAAAAGAATTTAAAGAAGATTACTTCTTTTTGGTTTCTTTCTCAACACTGATGACTTCACGACCCTGGTAATGTCCGCAATTGGGGCAAACCGTATGGGGTAAACGCATCTCACCGCAATTACTGCACTGAACTAACGCAACTGGGGTCAATGCATCCTGTGAACGACGGCGGTCTCGGCGTCCTTTAGAAAGTTTCCGTTTAGGAAGAGGTGGCATTCTTACACTCCTGTCAAAGTATCCGTTGCCTGCCAATAGCTAGACAAGCCGATACATTATACTTTCCCCTGTTCTGACCTGTCAAGCGATTGATTCCTATTTTTTCGATTATATAGGTAATTCTTATTTATTTGATGTACAATTTTCTTATGGAAATAACATTAGCTGCTTCCAAGATCAATAAATATGCCGTTTCAGAAAGTGGAGACACACTTGAGACTGTAGAACGGCCAAATGGGGGCGTCTCGGTTGTGTTAGTGGATGGACAAACCTCCGGGAAGGGGGCTAAATCCGTCTCAACCTTGGTCGTGCGCAAAGTGATCGGCCTCTTGGCTGAAGGAGTCCGCGACGGAGCGGCAGCCCGGGCAGCTTCGGATGCGCTTTTCACTGAACGCAGCGGCAAGGTATCGGCTTGTTTGGATATTCTTTCCGTCGACCTGCAAACGGGCACGATCGTCATTTCCAGAAACAACCCCACTCCAATTTTTATTGCCCGCGAAGATAATGTGGAGTGTATCGCCGGTGACAGCCAATCGATCGGTACCTCGCGTAATATCCGCCCGGTGATCACCGAGTTCCCATTAGAAAAAGGCATCACTGTAGTGATCTTTACGGATGGAATCTACCACGCCGGAGATCGTTATGGTGAATCTTTTGATATTTGCACCCTCTTGAATGCAATATTGGAAGAAGAAGACCCAACCTCCCAGGAAATTGCCGACACAGTGCTCAACCAGGCCATCCGCCTGGATCAAAACCGCCCCAATGACGATATGTCAGTTCTGGTCATGCGTGTTGTTCCAGATGAATCAGATCAAATACGCCGCATGACTGTTCGCCTTCCTGTTCCACCGGTCTATTTATAGTATTAGAAAAGGGTTTTACCAAAATACCTTTAAGCAACCTACAAAATCCGCCGGCTTCAAACAGCCCGCCGTTGATTGGGGTTGTCGGGGTATGCGCTTCTGGAAAAACTACCCTCATCAAGAACCTGACAACACTTGGATACAACTGCCGCCACATCGCGCAGGAACATTCTTATGTGGCAGATATGTGGCAAAGACTGACTCATCCCGATTTTCTGGTTTACCTCGAAGTTTCCTACTCCAACACTCTTTCCCGCCGCAATCTTAATTGGACACTTGCTGAATATCAGGAACAGCTTTTCCGGCTGCGCCACGCCCGCGAGCACGCAAATCTTATCGTCAAAACCGATTTCCTAACAGTAACTGAAGTCGTTACTTTCGTCCTCGCTGACTTACAAAAGCGAGAGTTTGTTATACCCTCTGACATCTCAAATTAATTGTAAATCCGCATTGTTTTATTTTTTTTGTAACAGGTAATGAGACCAGAACCCATCAAACAATGCCGCATAAATTCGACCTGGGCATATCCTCTTTAAGGTAAGAATTAGGAATTTAAAGAATGAGGTTTGGCGGAGTACCAGAGAAACAACTGAACTTTTAACCAGATAAACACATATGAAAAAAACATAAGCTTTATAGTTAATTGCATATTGAAAACCGAAAAATCTGCAAATTCTATTTAAAACGGTTCGAAATGATTAATTCCAATGACCAATTTTTTAAAATTGGCCATTGGAAAAAGTCACAATATTGAGGATATTATGCTAAAGTTGAATAAGTCCTGCCACAACCGCCCTTCCTTTGGAGCGAAAATGTTGGCAAATTTTATGCGACGTGGATTTTCCGCGATATATGAATTTCACTTACTGATCCAAAGTCAGGCATTACATGAAACCTCGTTTACCCATACGTAACTATTTAACATTTAGTGCAATCGCAGCCATTGCTTTTATCATCGCATGTGTAGCGCATGAAGCCATCGGTCATGGCGGAATGTGTCTAGCCGTCGGAGGTCATGTCACTCTGCTGACATCCGTTTACTTTCATTGTACGAACGGGGGGCCCCTCACGGACGCCGCGGGTCCGCTCATGAACCTAATCGTGGGCGCAACTTGCTGGTTTGTCGCGCGCAAGCGGCCGCTTATATCTCAGTCTCGGTTATTCTTCGTCTTGGTAATGGCGTTTAACCTTTTCTGGGGTGCTGGTTATTTCGTCTTTTCTGCCATCACCAACTCGGGAGATTGGGCCTTCGTCCTGCGTAACCTCTTTCTCGAACCCCTATGGTTATGGCGTCTCCTGATGGGCGCGCTTGGCATGGTCATTTACGTTCGCTCTATCCGAGCCGTAGCCACACTTGTGCCGCCCGGTACGCCTTTAGTCTGGCTATATATCGTTGCAGGAATAGTCTCCTGCGTTGCAGCGCTATTCTATACCGGTCCAGTGCTACCGGCTGTGCAAGAAGCGGCGCAAGAAAGTTTTGGAGCTAACGTTGGTTTGCTGTTCATTGCGTATCGCAAGTCAAAGCAATCCCACGACTTGCCCTCGCAAAACCTCTTCGCCCATAGCAACGCATGGTTGCTCTCCTCAGCACTGGTCACGGTTCTCTTTCTTCTCGTCCTCGGCAGAGGTTGAGGAAGAAAAGGTAACGATTAATCCTTCGCCGCAGCTTACCACCTTTGATATCCTTACGTTTACCTGAAATAATAAAAATTGCCATTGCACATGAATTCGGCCATGTTTCTTGCCGCCCAAAGGGCGACCCGTAGATCTGGCAAAAAAATGTGCAGAGGAAAACAGCAGAATGGGATTTTAAAAAGCCGTCTGACGATTAAAATCTTTTTTAGGAAAAACAAATTAAGTAAAAAACTTTCCTTGTAATTGGTGAGTAAAGAGATAGGGGTTAATTCGTTATTCTTGAATAGGGCGACATGCAAGCTATGTTAGAATAGCTGCGTTTGCAAACTGTTCCTACAATTTGATCCTCTAGTTTGCAGCTTTCGAAATTCACGCAGATACCGAAAAGTATCTGCTCATTGACGAGGGATAAATGGGATTTTTAGAATTATTACTGGTAGCTGTCAGTCTTTCCATGGATGCTTTCGCGGTTTCGCTCTGCAAAGGGCTGAACATGCGCAAACTGAATATTCGTCATGCCGGTGTGATCGCTCTCTTTTTCGGCGGTTTTCAGGCCATTATGCCTCTCATCGGCTGGTTTCTCGGCAAACAATTTGCTCAATATATCACCAGCTTTGACCATTGGATCGCCTTTGCGCTGCTGGCATTCGTCGGTGGTAAAATGCTGGTTGAAGGCATCAAAAACGAGCCAGAAGAGGGCGGTTGTGACGATAAATTGGACCTTAAAGAATTATTCATACTGGCCATCGCGACCAGTATCGATGCCCTGGCAGTAGGAATTTCCTTCGCCTTCCTCCAGGTTCAAATTCTACCTTCGATCATTCTGATTGGCATCACCACCTATATTTTGTCTTTTGTAGGTGTGGTCGTGGGGAATCGTTTTGGGTTCAAGTTCCAGAACAAAGCCGAAATTGCCGGCGGTATTGTCTTGATGCTGATCGGCGTGAATATTCTTTTTGAACATCTCGGAATTCTCTAACAGATCACGCTACAAAACGCGTATTATTATTGAAAAAGAGCTAAGAACATGAAAAAGGTTTTCCTCACTCGCAAGATCTTCCCCGAAGCCATGGAACGTTTATCCCGGGCAGCAGAGGTGGAGGTATGGCCGGAATCATTTCCACCCCCGCTTGAAGTACTTCTCGAGAAAGCTCGTCTGGCAGATGGGCTGATGACTATGCTTTCAGATCCGATCACTTCCGAAGTCATTCAGGTTGGCAGTCAAAATCATCTCAAGGTCATCAGTCAAATGGCGGTCGGCTATGACAATATTGCTTTGCCAGCTGCAACCTCTGCCGGAATCCCCGTTGGCAATACGCCCGGCGTCCTCACCGAAACCACAGCCGACCTGGCTTGGGCACTGCTGATGGCCGCTGCCCGCCGGGTGGTTGAAGGGAATAACGAAGTTCATCAAGGCATCTGGCGCGCCTGGGGGCCGGACGTGTTGTGTGGTGTTGATATTTATGGCGCCACGCTTGGATTGATCGGTTTTGGCAGGATCGGCCAGGCGATGGCAGCCCGTGCTAAAGGGTTTAATATGCGCGTTTTGTATACCCAACGCCACCGCGACCTGGCTGCAGAAGAAAAATATCAGGCAGTTTTTGTACCACTGCAAGAATTATTGATGCAATCTGATTTTGTCAGTCTGCATGCGTATCTTTCTGATGAAACGCGCGGCCTGATGGGAGCAACTCAATTTAAACTGATGAAACCGGGAGCTATTTTGATCAACACAGCTCGAGGTGCCATGATCGATCAGGCAGCTCTGGCACAAAGCCTTCTCAGAGGCAAACTTGCCGCGGCTGCTTTGGATGTGTATATTCCGGAACCGATCCCGCAATATTCTCCCTTGCTTAAAATGCCGCAGGTGATCATCACCCCACATATCGGCTCGGCTTCAAGGAAAACGCGCCTGCTCATGGCACAAATGACCGTGGAAAATATGGAGGCCGGTTTGGCCGGGAAACGATTGCCTTATTGTGCTAATCCGGAAGTCTATGGAAATTTGAAATAAAACGTGAGATCGTTCACATTGGTGCCGGTGGAACCAATTTTGACCAACCCATCTACTTTTTCAAAAAAAGTATAGGCATCATTATTCTTCAGGTACACGTCCGGGTCCAGACCAAGTTTCTGAGCTCTTTCCATTGTCTGATGGGTGACAATTCCTCCGGCAGCATCTGTAGGGCCATCCTCTCCATCGGTTGCCAGGGTAACAAAGACAGCTTTTTGATCCTGTGACATCAATTTAACCCCGGCCAGGGCTAATTCCTGGTTACGGCCGCCTTTCCCGGATCCATGAATAGTGACAGTTGTTTCTCCGCCAGCAATCACCATCAAAGGGGCAGCCACCCCGGCTGAGAGCTTCTGGCTTTCTTGCACAAACCAGCGTCCCCTTTCACTGGCTTCGCCCACCATTTGTCTCGAAAGACAAACTGCCTTTAAACCTAATCGTTCCGCTTCCTGGATTGCTGCATCGATCGAAAGCTCATTGCTCCCAATGATTTGTGAGTTTACATTATTCAAGAGACTGTCCTGTGGTTTGAGCGTCTCAACGGCTTTGCCTTCAACTCCCAATTTAAAGTGGGTCAACACACTGTCCGAAACACGCTCGCTTAATTGGTATTTTTCCAGAATTGTCAGCACTTCTTGATAGGTACTAGGGTCCGCCGCAGTTGGGCCCGAGGCGATCACGCTCATCTCGTCCCCAATGACATCCGAAAGGATCAAAGCAGAAACCTGCGCTGGCGCGGCTAACCGCACCAAACCCCCTCCTTTTAATACTTCCAGGTGTTTGCGTACTGCATTCATTTCATTGATTGTTGCCCCGCACCCCAGCAACAGATGATTAACCGATTTCAGATCATCCAGACTGATTCCTTTTACTGGTGTGCTTACCAGTGCCGAGGCTCCGCCCGAGATCAGAACCAGGACCCGGTCATTAGCTTTTAATCCTTGCAAGCAGTCGCAGATTGTTTTGCCAGCCTGCACACTCCGCTCATCGGGAACCGGATGCGCGCCCTTAAGTATCTGGATATTCTTCCAGTTTGGTATCGGCTTTGGCAGCGATTTACATACACACACACCTTTAGTAATTTGATCGCCGAGTTGATCCACTACAGCGCGGGTCATTGCCAGGCTGGCTTTTCCCATTGCTATTAGGATGAGCCTGCCGTCTTTAAAATCATCATTTTTGCCTATGCAGACTTTTGAATTTGAAAGTAAAATGTGATGGTTCACTAGTTGATATGGATCGGCACTCATTAAAGCCTTTGCAAGAATCAAACTAATATTCGCTTGATTTGCCTGAATTCTTTGCTTTTGAAAGAAAGTACGATCTTCAGATGTCATAATTAAGAATTTTTACCGGCAAAACGAGTACAATTAAGCGTTTGAGAATGTCTAAAATGTGTCTTGTGATTGTTAATGAGTAACATGATTAAAAACATTGTGTCATTATAAACAATATTTAAT
>PMIV01000037.1 GCA_003158355.1 Anaerolineaceae bacterium | reverse complement strand
GCGGGTGATGACGGCCATGATGTCGGCAGCGTTGCCGCGCCCGCCCAACTGGAAGAGCAATCTGCCGCGCGGATTGAGGCAGGCATGCACGCCGCGGAGCACGGCGCTCTGGTCCTTGACCCAGTGGAGGGTGGCGTTAGAAAAGGCCACGTCAAAGCGGCGCGGCAGGTGCAGGTCAGCCGCGTCCATCTCAACAAAGGAGAGGTTGGGGAAGGTTTGGGGCGGGAACTGCCGGGCAGCCAGTTGAATCATGGCCGGGGAGGCGTCCACGCCGAGCACCTGGCCGTGCTTGAGGATTTCAGCCAGGCGAGCGCTGATCTTGCCATCCCCGCAGCCAATGTCCAGCAGCGTTTCAGTACCCTGCAGGGCTAATTTTTCGATCAGTTCCTGGGCCCAGACCAGTTGGGCGGAGGAGTTTTTGGCGTAATCGCTGGCGTTCCAGTCGGAGGGGGTTGAGGTCATTGGGGCGTGTCCTTGATGGTTGAATAATTTTTATACTAAAGCGGGTGAGGTGTCTAATGATTACACGAATCGCACGAATTATGTCTGAAGTGGTGCGTTCAAAAGCGAACGCACCCTACTTTTTAAACTATCTGCGGGGCGATAATATAACTTTGCAGAGTTTTACGTATTTCTCCGAGTATAAAGTAAATATAGGAAAAAGTACTCTGTGAGCTTATTTTACATTATCAAACTTGATTATAGTAAATTGATCCCATTGAATTGTGCCTTCATTTGCTCCAAAAGCCAATCGCCAGGGAAGACCTTCCCAATCTGCGATTTCTTGTCTGTCCTTTATTATTTTGTCTGGATTTGCGGGATCCCAGATATGTGCAAAGAAATCGCCGTTTTTTCCAATTGTCAAAAGTAAAGAATACCAGGTATCAGGTTGTGGGTAAAAATTACCGCGGAGATAATTTCCAGTTAGGTTTTTTCCATTCCAACGGTTTGATTCTGCATATCCCCCACTCAAATATACTCCATACCTTTTATACTCTTTTGTTTGAAAACTCCCATTATCAAAGTACATTTCAAAATCGGCACCACGGGTGTATTTAAAATTTACCAGAATGCCTTCACCTTCATGAAAATTGTTTGCGTAGTCAAAACCAGTCCAGTCTTTGCCAACAAGTTCCATATATCCATCTTTTATTACTTCTGGCCCAGAATTCCAACCAATGCCGATATTGGAGCCATCAATGGAAATCACCTTCGGATTTTCTAAAAATTGGGATAAAACTGCAGGGGGAATTATTGTTGGTGTAGGCGGAATCGGGGTTCGCGTGGGGACTGGTGTTTGTGTTGGGAAAGCTGTATTTGTTGAGGTAGCAGGAATCGAAGTAGCAGCAGGAGAACAAGCAGCTAAAATCCAAATTGACACAAATAGAATAATAACCAATTTCTTAATTTTCATTTTTCCTCCATAGAAATTTTTTACCTATTATTTTTAAAAATAATTATTGAAAAAATGACCTTTTTACCCCCATTAAGTAATCATTTAACTTGAATTGAGATAAGTTTATCATTATTTTTAGTTTTATTATCCGAAATGCAGTGGTTGAAATTATCGATGAACCAGTAGAAGTGAGCATCCGATCGAAACTTATATGTTCACTTTACGTATTATTGAATCGTTGGTTGGATGAATGATATCAACTAAGGTGGTGCGGTCAAAAGCGACCGCACCCTACTTTTTTATTTCCAAATTTCGATTAAGGGTAATAGGCAAACATAAATAATTAAAACAGCCCCAAATAGATTAGTGTAAGCATAAAAACGGATTCGTGAAAAGTATACCCTCATAATACGTTCGTATTGCTTTATCGAAAAAACTTTTATGAGTAGTGTGATCGGCCAGAAAAATAAAAACCCAGACAATAAATATTGCCTTCTTTTAATTATTATCAATAGGCAAATTATAAAATCTCGAAGCCCAATTATTATTAGTAATATATAGAACAAAGAGTTTAATAATTTTGTTAAAAACAAAATTTGATTCACTTAATTATCCTGTTATTTATTTGTTGTTTTTTATTAAATTCCAAGCATCACTTGATGATAAATTATTAATATCAGAATAGTCATTGTGACTCTCATGGTTCAACGTTTTTACTGCACTAACAAACTCAAACGCAGATTAAATTAAGTTGATAATGTTATTTGTAACAATTCCTGTGCGAGAATTAATGACCAAAGTTGTGCGGTCAAAAGCGACCGCACCCTACTTTCTAGCTAAGAAAACTGTTATTTTATCCATTACTTTATTGATCTCTAAAATGGGCTTTTCCGCCATCGATAATTATCGTTCCTTGCCTAAACTTTTTCCAAAACCAACCCTTTTTACTTTCGATTTGTGAGATCCACACACATCTCTTTTTTGGATCGCTCTGGATGCTGACTTCATCGTTGTTCTTAATGATTTCTATTAGTAGCGTTTCGACTTCTTTCCATTCTATTTCTTTTCCTAAATAATAACTATGCTGCTGTAATATTGCCTGAATTATGCTCTTTAAAACTTCATCTGAAACAGGTTCTACATAAAAGAAACAATTGTCATGAGAGAAAATAGTAAATAGAAGTTTATGCTTGTTTGATAATTTAGCCTCCCCATCACTCACAAGCAATCCCAATTCGGCTGCAACATCACCTGTAATTTTGAATTCATTTTTCAATAATGAGCCAAAAAACGTCCGTTTTGTATCATGGTCATCATAGCTTGTTTTATTAAATTTCTCAGCCTCTTGATTGTCCAGAGCTAAAAGCATCAAATTATCGTTAAACTCGCCGTAAATAATAGAAAACCAAGTCATTTCATTTTCAGTGAAAGCCTGAGCGAGGACTTGCATAGATACCCCGTCACCGCCCAAGTCAGCTACTTTATATCGTAAATTTGTGAGCCGTTTGTGCGACCACCAATCTTTTAAATTTGGATTTATCATTATTTTCCTGATTTTCCATGAATTACTTAGTTCAGGTTTCCCCACGTTGTTTATGTAGGTGGTGATGCTGTCCTGCGAGAAAAAAGCCAAGGGCTAGAGCATCCAGTAATAGGTAGGTGCGTTCAAAAGCGAGCGCATCCTTTCTACACCGGCGGCAGGTATTTGAGGCTCAATTCCTGCACGCTGAGGGGGTAGCGGATGAGTTCTTGCTGCAGGCGGGCGGTGTCGGAGCCATAGCGCAGACGGCGGGTGAGGTAGACGAATTCGTCGCTTTCGTAGGGGGGGATGTTGACGTCTTTGGAGTTGCCGCGCACGACACGGATGGAGTCAATGAGCCAGCGCAAAAAGGTGTGGGCCTTGCGCAGGGAATCATAATCGGCTTCGCTGAGGATGCCGGCTTTGAAGAGGGCGGTCATGGCGCTGCGGGTATTGGTGGATTTCAGCGAGGCATCCGCGGCAGCATAGCTGATCTGCAAGCCCTGGATCAGATACTCCAGGTCGGCCAGGCCGCCGGGGCTGTACTTGGCGTTGAAGGTGCCGGGGCTGACCAGGTGGCGCACCTGGCGTTCGCGCATTGCGCGCATGGAGGTAACGTCAAAGGGCGCTCCGCTATAGACAAACTGGTCGCGCAGCGCGCAGACCTGTTCGCCCAGGGCGGTGTCGCCGGCGATGGGGCGCAGCTTCACCAGCGCCTGGCGTTCGTAGGGCCAGGCCGGACCGTCGGGGGCGTAATAGCGGCTGAAAGCATCCAGAGAAACGGCCTGGCTGCCGGCATCCCCGTAAGGGCGCAGGCGCATATCCAGATGGAAAATGCCTTCCTGGCGGGTCTGAAAGGCCTCTTCGATGGACTGCATCAATTCTTCAAAGAAGCTGCTGGC
>PMIV01000081.1:10174-20334 GCA_003158355.1 Anaerolineaceae bacterium | reverse complement strand
CAGGCCGCCCATGTTGCGCATATCCTGCGGGTCAAGTTCAGCGGAGTGGCCCTTCAGGGAATGCGCTCCCCGCTCCATAGCCTGGATCACCGACCCGGCGGCGAGGAAGAGCAGGGCTTTAAAGAAGGAGTGCGTCACCAGGTGGAACATGCCGGCGCTAAACGCGCCCATGCCCACAGCCGTCACCATAAAACCCAACTGGCTGATGGTGGAGTAAGCCAGCACTTTTTTGATATCCGTCTGGGCCACGGCAATGGTTGCCGCGAATAACGCCGTCGCCGCACCCACCCACATTACCGTCGTTTGGGCGGCAGGCACGAGCGCGTAAAAGGCCGAACTGCGCGCAACCAGATACACACCGGCTGTGACCATCGTTGCAGCATGGATCAGCGCCGAAACCGGAGTCGGACCGGCCATGGCATCGGGAAGCCAGACATAGAGAGGCAATTGCGCCGATTTACCGGTCACGCCCAGAAGCACGAACAAGGTAATGAGCAGTATCACAGTCGGATGAGCTGCGGCCACCTGCGGGGCTGCCGCGAAAACAGTTGAAAAATCCAGACTGCCAAAATTCCAGAAGATGAGGAACATCGCCACCAGCAGGCCAAAATCACCGATGCGGTTGGTGATAAACGCTTTCTTGGCAGCCAGGGCGTTGCCGATGCCGTCCTTGCCTTTCTCGAACCAGAAACCGATGAGCAGGTAGGAGCACAACCCCACACCTTCCCAACCCACGAACATCATCAAAAAGTTATCGGCGCTGACCAGGATCATCATAGCGGCAATGAACAAATTCATGAAGACGAAAAAGCGGGTAAAGCGACCTGTGTCGCCGTTATGACGCACATCGTTGTGCATGTACCCAATGGAGTAAATGTGGATGAGTGTGCCCACCCCGGAGACGACCAGCATCATCACCACCGAAAGGGTGTCCACCCTGAAGTTCCAGGCTGCCTGGAACGAGCCGATCTTGATCCAATCGGCAAAGGGAACCGTCATACCCTGCGGGTTCTGACCTAGCCCCACCGCCAGGAGCACGGCGACGATAAAGCTCAGCCCGGTTGCCGCGCTGGCGACAACTCCGGCAAAGACTTCACCCAGCCTGCGCCCCAGCAGCAGATTGATCAGCAATCCCAGTAAAGGGATGAGGACCACCAGTGGAACAAGTGAAAAATACGAATCCGTTTGCATGCCTGTCTCCTGGCTGCCTAACCCTTAAGATGATTCATTTGATCCACGTCGATGCTGCCTTTGACGCGGAAGATCATTACCATCAATGCTAAACCCACGGCTACTTCAGCCGCGGCTGTGGTCATTACAAAGATCACCAACACCTGACCGTCCAGCAGTTTGAAATAATTGGCGAATGTGATGAAAACCAGGTTGGCGGCATTGAACATCAACTCCAGCGACATGAATATCACAATGGCGTTCTTGCGCAGCAGCACACCCAGGATTCCCAGGCTGAAGATGATCACTGCCAGCGCCAGATAATAAACGATCGGGATCATTGTTTCTCCTCCTTCTTACCACCACGGGTGAGTACTACCGCGCCCACGGCAGCGACCAACAAAAGGATGGAGGTGATCTCAAACGGCAGCGAATACTTTGTATATAGCAACACGCCAAGCGCTTTGGGGTCGGCCATGGCCTCAGTGGCCGTGTTGCTGAGCATCTGTGTGCCCACGCGGGTAAGCAGGGCATAGACACCCTCGCCAATCAACCCCAACCCCAGCAGGATCGCCACCGGCCGCTGCCAGGTAAGCGGTTCTTTCTCGCTGAATTTTTCCGCGCCCAGCATCATGATGACAAAGAGGAACAACACCATGATAGCTCCAGCGTAGACGGTAATCTGTGCCAGCGCCACAAAAGGCGCCCCCAGAGTGAGGTAGATCACCGCAATGGCAATAAAATTCATGATCAAAAATAAAGCAGAATAGACCGTATTGCTGCTGAGCAGCATGGCTGCCGCAGCCGCAATGGCGATCACTGCCAGAATCAAAAAGACAATCAGACCAGCACTCATGCGCCCTCCTAATTCGTGGGATCTTTCATTTCAGGTATCGACCGGTCAAATGAACCGGGCGTTACTTTTTGCGGCGTCGGCTGCCCACCTGCCGGGACCTTCACGATCAGCATGTCTTTGGTGTAAATGGCATCGGCGCGATCAGTGAACGACAGTTCATAATCTTTTTCCAACACAATGGCCTCGGTCGGACAGGCATCTTCGCAAAAACCGCAAAAGATGCAGCGCAGGTAATTGATCTCATAGGTGCTGGCATAGCGCTCGCCGGGAGAATAGCGTTCCTCGTCAGTGTTCTCAGAAGCTTCCACAAAAATGGCATCCGCCGGGCAGGCTGCCGCGCACAGGGCGCAGCCGATGCACTTTTCCAGGCCGTTGTCGTAGCGTTTGAGTTCATGCCGGCCCTTAAAACGTTCTCGCACCGGGCGTTTTATCTCAGGATATTGAATGGTCACCGGTTTGGCGAACATTTCTCTAAAGGTGGTCCATAATCCACGTAACATCTTATCCTCCCACCAGGCGTACCACCACTGCCGTTACCATTAAATTGACTACCGACAGTGGGAAGAGTATTTTCCAGCCAAAAGACATCAGGCGATCATAGCGGATGCGCGGGAACGTGGCGCGGATCCAGATGAGACCGAAGAGCAAGACCACCACTTTAATGAACAGGTAGATCGGCCCCAGCCAGGGGAAGGTGCTCAAGAAAGGTCCCTGGAACCCGCCCAAAAAGAGCGAGGCGCCGATCATGGAAATGGCTATCATTTTGATGTATTCCGCCATGAAGAAGAGGGCAAATTTCATTCCCGAATATTCCACGTGATAACCGGCAGTCAGTTCCTGCTCGGCCTCGGGCATATCGAACGGCGCGCGGTTGATCTCGGCGATGGTAGCCACCATATAGATGAGCGCCCCTACCGGCTGCAAAACAATGTACCAGAGATGCTGCTGCGCGTTGACGATGTCGGTCAGGCTCATCGAGCCCGCCAGCAAGATCGGTCCCAGCATGGCCATGCCCAGCGCCAGTTCGTAGCTGATCATCTGCGCGGTGGCGCGCAGGCCGCCCAGCGTGGCGTACTTGTTGTTCGAAGACCAACCCGCCAGGGTGATGCCGTATACCGAAATGGATGTGACGGTGAGGATATACAGTGCACCGAGATTGATGTTTGCCACGGAAAGGGCAATGTCGCGGCCAAACAGATGCACGGTCGGCCCCCAGGGGACAACTGCCGTGATGATGAGCGCCGGAATCACAGTGATAACCGGAGCCAGGATAAAAATGACCTTGTCCGCTTTATCAGGCACCAGTTCTTCTTTAAAGATCAATTTGACTGCATCCGCAATCGGCTGTAAAAGCCCGGCCCAACCCGCACGGTTTGGCCCGATGCGCGCCTGCATGCGCGCCAGCACTTTGCGTTCGTACCAGGTGACGTAGGCAAAACCGGCAGTCATCACCAACAACACGATCACCGATTTAATAATCCATTCCCAGATCAGTGCAGCATTCATAAGCGCCCTCACCCGTTTCCGATCTTGTGCAAAATCATTTCGGCGGGTCCGGCCAGCGCAATACCCATGCTGCGCCTCACCAGTACAACGCCGCGCGGCTGCCCTGCGTCCAGGTCAACCGCAGCTTCAAGCTGCTGCCCATCCAGGATCAAGCTGAGGTTGTCTCCCGCGGCCACCCCTAATTTTTCAGCATCATCAGGGTGCAGCGAGAGTGCCTTTTCGCCGATCCGCCCTTTGAGCAGCTCGCTGCTGTGAAGGGTGACTGCCTGATCGTACAGGCGCGTCACCGGCACAGCCAGCCAGCCTTCTTTGCTTACTCTGAGTCCGGCTGGCATTACAGCCGGAGCCGGAGCACTCTTTCCATTGGGCTGCAGGGAAAGGGTTACCCCCAAGCCATCTTTGTTTTCGACTACTGTACCGCTAAAATAAGCCTCTTCCCGCCCAGTCAAGGGCCACTGAGCCTTTGTCTGGCCGAGTTGAGCATAATCCAGGCCGCTGAACGCAGGTTCAGCCTGTGTCAGAGCTGCAAAAGCTGCTTCGGCGCTAACCGCGTTGAGTTTGGTTCCCATCCCGGCAGCAATAGCCGCCGTGATCTCATAATCTGCTTTGCTCTCGCCCAGGGGCGGGACCGCGCGGTAAAAACGCTGCACGCGTCGTTCGCCCGAAACCAGGCTGCCTTCGCGTTCCATCGAAGCCTGCACCGGCAGCACTACATTGGCGTTGCGGGCCGACTCGGTCATATACAGTTCCTGTACCACCACGAAACCGGCACGCTGCACGGCTTCTTTGAGCGCGGGGGAATCCCCGGCCGGGTCAGCCCCGGCAATATACAGCGCCACTGCTGCTCCCAGTTCTTCGGCCAGGTTTGCAGAAACCGGCACTTCCAGTTCAGCCGCGCCCTGATCATTGGCATGGGGCCAGACGGCCACCAGACCATTGTTGGGGCGGCCAAAATGGTTGGTTTTGACCAGAAGTTCGGCGCACAGGCTGGCTGCTGCCTCGGTCTGCGTCAGCCCCAATCCATCCGCGCCGTAGAAGACGATGACATCCGCCGCAGATTGCAGCGCCTGCCCGGCTTCGCCTTGCCCGGCGATGAGGGCTTTCAACACTTTTTCTTCTTCGCCGTAGGCATAACGCAGCACGTGAGCGGCGTATTTGTCCAGGCGGGTGGCGCGGGCGCCGGCCACGATCAGGTTCAATCCGCGTTCCGCGGCCTGTTTGAGGCGCAGCCACCAGATTGGTGCTTCTTCGTGCAGGTCAGACGCAAACACCAGCACCGCTGCGCCTTTGCCCACCTTACCCAGGTCAGAGCCGGGGGTCAGACCTAAACGCCGGGTCCATTCCCCGCCGCCCATTTCAGAGGAGGCAAAGAGCTTGCCGTCCACTGCCTGGTTGAATTTTTTCAAGAAATAAAGATCTTCATTCGAAAGCCGACCTCCGGCCAGGGTGGTGACCTTCTTACCGGCCGCTCTGAAATTCTCGGCGACGAGTTGCAGGGCCTCTTTCCAACTTGTTTCGACGAACTCATTGCCCTGTTTCACCAGGGGTTTCTGAATACGCCCCTCAGCTTCACCAAAGTGATAGCCAAAACGGCCTTTATCACACAGCCAGATCTCATTCACGGCTTCATTCTGGCGCGGCAGCACCCGCTTGACCACACAACGGCCGTCGCTCTTGGCTTCGCGGCGCACGCTGTAGCTGATATTGCAGCCGACCGGGCACTGAGTGCAAATGGAAGAAGCTTTGCTCATTTCCCAGGGGCGGGCACCAAAGCGGAAATCCGCCGTGGTCAGTGCACCCACCGGGCAAATATCAGTAGTGTTCCCTGAAAAGACGGAATCGAAGCCGGGGTCGGAATGGGTGACGATCTCCAGTTGGCGGCCGCGCTGGTAGAACCCGATCACCGGGTCACCGGCAACCTGGTCGCTGAAACGCACACAGCGCGCACACTGGATACAGCGCTCGCGGTCGAGATAGATCAGCTCACCCAGCGGAACGTGCTTGGCCAGGTGGTTCTTTTCATTGAATAAGAAGCGACTCTCGCCGGGACCGAAAGCCATGGTCTGGTTCTGCAGCGGACATTCGCCGCCTTTATCGCACACCGGGCAATCGAGCGGGTGTGAGGTAAGTAAAAATTCGATCACGTCCTTGCGGGCGGCCATCACTTTTTCAGTGGCGCCCCACACTACCATGCCTTCAGAAACAGGTGTGGTGCAGGCCGTCTCTAGCTTGGGCCCAAAGGCAATCTTGGGAGTGCCATCCTCATTGAGAATGGGTTCATGTGTCACCCGGTCCACTGCCGGCCTGCCAATATCCACCAGGCACATGCGGCACATACCCACCGGTTCCATTTTGGGGTGATAGCAGAACACCGGAACTGTAATTCCGGCTCTCTTGGCAGCATCCACCACCAGCATTCCTGCCGGGACGGAAACCGGTCGCCCATCGATCTTTAATGAGATGAGTTTTTCCATCCGTTAATTCTCCACTCGGGCGTCGAAATCTGCCCTAAAATGTTGAATACCTGTAAGCACAGCGCTGATGGAGAATTCTCCCAGCGCGCAGAAACATTTATTTTGCATCTGGCTGGCCACGGTCTTGAGCAGTTCGATATCCGCTTTGCTGGCCTTGCCGCTGTTGATACGTTCCAGAATGTGGGCCATCCAGTAAGTCCCCTCGCGGCAGGGAGTGCATTTGCCGCAGGATTCATGTTCAAAGAAATTCACCGTGCTGCTCACCAGGTCGCTGATGTTCACCGTTTCGTCCAGCACGATCACCGAAGCGGAACCCAACTGCGCTCCAAGAGCCGGTACCGATTCATAATCCATCGGCGTGTCCAGCGCAGCCTCAGTTGCCGGGATGAGCGAAGACGACGCCCCGGCCGGCATGATCACCTTGATCGCCCTGTCGTTGAGAATACCGCCGCCGTGAGTGTAGATCAGTTCGCGGAAGGTGGTTCCCAAAGGCAGTTCGTAGTTGCCAGGGTTCTTGACCCGCCCCGACAAACAGAATATTTTTGTACCCGGGCTTTTTTCGGTGCCCTGGGTTCTAAAGTGAGCCGCACCTTTGCCCAGAATGATGGGCAGATTGGTCAGCGTCTCTACGTTATTGATCACGGTCGGCTTGTCGAACAGACCCACCACCGCCGGGAAGGGCGGACGCAGACGCGGCTGACCCAGTTTGCCTTCGATGGATTCGAGCAGCGCAGTCTCTTCACCGCAGATGTAAGCTCCGGCACCCAGGTGCGGGTGAATACGCAGGGAATACTCGCTACCAAATAGCTTATCACCCAGCAACCCTTTGGACGTCAGTTCTTGCAGCCGCTCTTCGAATTTGTGAGCGATCTGGGCAAACTCACCGCGGAAATAAATGTAGGCATCTTTGGCCTGCACGGCATAACAGGCGATCATCAATCCTTCGATGAACTGATAGGGGTTCGATTCCAGAATCTCGCGGTCTTTGAAGGTACCCGGTTCGGATTCATCCGCGTTGGCGACCACGTAATGCGGCCAAATATTTGTGGGAAGGAACGACCACTTGACGCCGGTGGGGAAACCCGCCCCGCCGCGCCCGCGCAGACCGGAGTCTTTAACCACCTGGGTCACCTCTTCTGGTTTGAGCGTGCTGACCACTTTCTTCCAGGTGTCAAAGCCGCCGTTGGCAGTGTAGGTTTTAAGTTGGTTGAGGCCCTGAATCTCACGGTGGCGTAACAGGTAAAGCTCACTCATGGTCAGCCTCCTGCCCCAGATTCATCGAAGCCTGCCCCGTCTTCATCGAGGCCGTCATAAGCCTCAGCCAGTCCAGGGTGCGCCCCGGATTTTGGTTCTCGTGGTATTCTACCTCGTCGCCGATCTGTGATTGGAAGACCGGGGCATGGTCGCAGGCCGCGATACATTTCACTTCTTCGATGGTCACCAACCCATCGCTGCTGGTGCCGCCGGGTGCTACCCCCAGCTCATTGCACAGAGCTGACAAATATTCGCGGGCACCGTGCAGCCTGCAAGCCACATCGGTACAGACCATCAGGCGGATCTTGCCGCCCGGCTGATCGTGGAACATGGTGTAGTAACCGACGATCGAAGCCACTTCGGTGGCACTGATCTCACAAATCTCAGCGATCTCCTGCATAACCGGTTCGGTAATATACCCGGCCTCTTGTTGAGCCAGATGCAGCAGCGGCATCACAGCCGCCTGTTTACGGTCTGGCGGATAATTGGCCAGGAGCCGCTCAATTTCACTCGCGTGGATTTTCTTGAACGTGTTCACCGGTCTGCATCTCCCAGAATAATATCGATACTGCCAATGATCCCCACCAGGTCAGCCACAAAATGCCCCTTGGCCAGAATGGGTATGACCTGCAGCAGTGGAATGGAGGGTGTACGGTAATGGACCCGGAAAGGCTTGGGTCCGCCGTCTGACTCCAAGAAGACGCCCAGCTCCCCGCGCGGGGATTCGATCGAGGAATACACCGCACCGGCCGGAGGGGTGAACCCTTCCGTCCACAGCTTGAAGTGGTGGATCAACGATTCCATGCTCACCCCGATCTCAGAGCGCGGCGGGGGTACAAATTTGCGGTTGTTGTCGATCACCGGGCCGTAAGGCAGCTTATCCAGCGCCTGGCTGATGATCTTCACCGATTCACGCATTTCGGCCACACGCACCAGATAGCGGGCATAGACATCGCCTTCTTTCTGGGTGGGAATATCAAAATCATATTGCCCATAACCGCTGTAGGGATTAGATTTACGCTGATCCTGCGCCAGGCCAGTCGCCCGCAGTGTGGGGCCTGAGACATTCCAGGCCAGGCAGGTGGCCGTATCGATCTTGCCAATACCTTTGGTACGGTCGATGAAGAGCAGATTCTTGGTGAGCAGTGCTTCATATTCATCGATACGCTTGGGTAAAACATCTACCACGTGGCGTACCGCCGCCTCAAACTCAGCGGGTACATCACGCCACAACCCTCCGGGGCGGATGTATGTGGTCATCATGCGCTGCCCTGAGACCAACTCGAAAATATCCAAGATCATTTCGCGCTCGCGCATGGCATACAAAAAGGTGGACATGGCTGCAAGATCGAGCGAGGATGTTCCGATCCAAATCAGGTGTGATTGCAGACGCGAAAGCTCGGTGAGGATCACGCGGATGGCATCGGCCCGCGGGGGCGGCTTGAGCCCGGTCAATTTTTCGATGGCCAGGCAGTAAACCAGGTTGTTGCCGATCGAGTACAAATAGTCCATGCGATCGGTCATCACCTCGGCTTTTAGATAGGTCTTGTATTCCATATTTTTTTCAATGCCGGTGTGCAAAAAGCCGATATCCGGCACGCAATTGACCACCGTCTCGCCGTCCAGTTCAACGATCAGGCGCAGCACGCCGTGTGTGGAGGGATGCTGCGGACCCATATTGAGCACCATCGTCTCGCCCGTTTGCGCACGCGGGCTGAAGAGGTGCCGTAATTCATCGAGGGTAAATTCTTGAATTTCTCTCATGCTCTCACCCGGTTCAGCGCTCACCGCGCGGTTTTTTCGATTGGATCTCTTCATAATTGAAGGTATATTGCACTTCTTCATAGCCCAGCGAATAATCTTTGCGCAACGGATGCCCTTCCCAGTTGGGCGGCATCATAATGCGGCGCAGATCGGAATGGCCTTTAAAGTGAATGCCAAACAGATCCCAGATCTCGCGTTCGCGCCAGTTGGCTCCGGGGAAGACCCCTTCCACGGTGTCGATCTCGGCCGGGTCGGCATTCACCGGTACGCGTAAATTGATATAAAGATGTGTTTTGGACGAATTGAGAACATATACCACGTGAAAACGCGGATCTGTACGGGGAAAATAATCCACCGCTGTTTCCACCGGCAGCGAATCAAAACCAAACTCATCACGCAGCACCCGGCAGGCATCCACGATCTTCTCAGCGGGTACCAGTAAAGTTGTCTCCCCGCGAAACTCGCTGGCCGCTGCCCCAAAGCGTTCAGTGATTGTTTTTTCCGCAGACTGAATGATCTCTTCCATGAACGCTCCTATTTCCAGGCGGCCAATTTTTCAGCCGAAACCTTTTTATGCAGCAAGATGACCCCGTTGATCAGTCCTTCGGGGCGCGGCGGGCAGCCGGCCACATACACATCCACCGGTACAATCTCATCCACTCCCTGTAGGACCGCATAATTATTAAAGACACCACCGCAAGCAGCGCAGTCGCCCATGGCGATGACCCATTTCGGGTCCGGCATCATGTCGTATAAGTTGCGCAATACCGGAGCCATTTTTTGCGAAACGCGTCCGGCTACGATCATCAGGTCTGACTGGCGCGGACTGGCCCGCATCAACTCCATGCCAAAGCGGCTCATGTCGTAGCTTGGCGACTGTGCACCCATCATCTCGATGGCGCAGCAGGCCAACCCAAAGAGCATCGGCCACATGGAATTGGTCCGTGACCAGTTGATAGCCTGCTCCAATGTGGTGGTCACCACCCCCATATTGGCTGTTTTTTGCTCTATTCCCATTCCAAGGCTCCTTTCTTCCAGACGTAAATGAACCCGACTGCCAGAATGGCAATGAACACGAACATCTCCATTAATGAGAAAAGGCCCATGCTGCGGAATGCAACCGCCCAGGGCAGCAA
>PMIV01000081.1:2080-10084 GCA_003158355.1 Anaerolineaceae bacterium | reverse complement strand
GACACCTCTTGGTAAAGATGTAATCTGGAGAGGTCTTGTATTAATTTTATTTGCATATATATCAAAATCCACATATATCTGCCGACTTAATTTTACATCCAAATCAGATTTTTTACGGAAGAATTCTCTTCATTCATATCCTGATTAAACCACATTCCAAGCTTTGCAAGAATACAATCCACTAGTTTTTAAAAAAGGCATTTACCCATTGTGCAAACATAAACTTACTTTAAGGTCCTATTAAAGTGATTTGATCGGTACCATTTTTTGTTCTTATCCACCTGAAAACCAGCGGCTTCGGGCGATAAAAAACCTCCCGCATTTCTGTGGGAGGTGTAATGAATTGAGTTAACTTTTTATGTCTAACCGGAGGATGATCGAAAAAACTGTTCAGGTTCACCGTATTCCACCCTGCTCAAGCGCACCGTGAAAAACGATCATAGCTTTCTGGCAGAGCAGCAAAAAGTGGCTCAAAGACTTACCGATAGAGTTGATATTGCTTTTCTACGTAACTCCAGTTTGCCAGTGACCAGAAGGCCTTGATGTAATCTGGCCGGCGGTTCTGGTAATTCAGATAATACGCGTGTTCCCAAACATCCAAACCCAATAATGGAGAATGACCATCCATCAGCGGACTATCCTGGTTGGCCGTGGAGTAGACCTGCAGCTTCTTGTCTCCGTCCAATACCAGCCAGGCCCAGCCGGAACCAAAACGGGTCGTGGCCGCGGTATTGAATTTTTCAACAAATGCATCCAAACCTCCAAAGGTCTTTTCAAGGTCAGCCAGCAAAGCGCCGTCGGGAGTTTTTTTGCCGCCGGGGGTCAATACTTCCCAGAACAGGGAATGGTTGGCATGACCACCGCCATTATTGCGCACGGCAGTGCGGATGGATTCTGGCACTTTGTTGATCTCGAGCAAAGTTTTTTCGAGAGGTTGCTCATAAAGTTCTGGAGCGGATTCAAGTGCCTTATTCAAATTGTTAACATAAGCCGCATGATGTTTATCGTGATGGATTTCCATTGTGCGTGCGTCGATAGCCGGTTCAAGTGCGGCAAAGTCAAATTTTAGTGCGGGGAGTTCAAATAGTGTTTTCATAAAGAATTTCTCTTTTTTATGTATGTAGGTTGTGTTTCTTATATAAGACTATATTACTCTTATTTATCAACAATTTCAACTGGTTTTGATAAGAAATTTATAAGAGTTTGGGGTAATTTCCAAAAGCTTATACAGCCTTAGAGCGGGGATGGAGTTCCGAGTGAGGCCTCGCTATAATTTAAATAACAATTGGAGGAATAAATGAATGTATTATTGGTCTTAAAATATGTAATGGTGGCTGTCACGCTGGTGACCGGGCTTCTTTCCGTGTTTTGGCCGGCAAATTTTCAGGGGTTCACCGGCATCGCAGCATCCAGCCCGCGTGCCACCACTGAGATCCGCGCCGTGATGGGCGGGGTCTTCGTCGGGTTGGCGATTGCCGTGGTGCTCTTTCGCACCCCGGAAGTCTTTAAAATGCTGGGGATTTCTTTTGCGGCCATTGCCCTGGTGCGCGCCGTCTCCATTGTAGTAGACCATTCTGCGGTACAATCCAATATCATCAGTCTGGCTTCTGAAATCGTAATGGCAATAATTTTGATCCTGTAAATATTAAGCGTTTTTTAAGCAAATCTCCATAATTTTTTTACATTAAATGCTAGACTTTTTCATTGAAAATATGGTAATATATAGCTAACCAGATGCCAGAGTGCCCCCCTCACCCTGGCATCTGGTCTTTTTATTGCTATAATAAGGCGGGAAGAATCTCGTAATTGATCTCTTTCGATCTGATTCCGCCGGAGCGAAAATGATGTCGCAGTTTCACGGTTTAAAGTTGATCGGCAGTATTCTCAAGTTTTTGGGGGTAATTGGTCTCTTTCTGGCATTTATCAGCCTGATCGTTGCTCCTTTAGCCCTCGCCAATTCCGACACATTTTTGTTGCAATTGGGTTTTACCCAGATCATGCCGGGAACCAGTTTGCTTGTGGGCCTGCTCACAGGCGTGCTCCTTTTCTTCCTCGGAGTCGCCAGCGGCATGCTGCTATTTGCCATTGGAGAATGTTTCAACGTGTTGATCGCCATTGAGCAGAACACCCGCGCCGCATTAACTTTGCTGCAAAAAGGCCAATAAAAACACAATAAGAATTTCACCCCTCCTTCAGCAAATTGATCAGGATTTTGTAATTTGAATTTTCCTTGACGTTTCTTGCCGTACGGGGTATATTATTACCGCTCTATAATCCTGCCCTTGTAGCGCAATTGGATAGAGCGTTTGCTTGCGGAGCAAAAGGTTGCAGATTCGAATTCTGCCAGGGGCACTCAAGAAGAGCGGTGATTACCGCTCTTCATTTGTTATACAGACAAAAATTCTCAGGATCGTTATGATTGCACATAAACCTCAAATTCTTCTCGTCAATGATGACGGAATTCGCTCTCCCGGGATATGGGCGGCTGCAGAAGCTCTGTCCACGCTTGGATATGTCACAGTGGTCGCTCCGCGCGTGCAGCACTCCGGGGCCGGACGTAGCCTCTCCAACCTGGCAGATGGCAAGATCGAACCAACTCCCCTGCAAATTGGTGACCAGGAATGGATCTGTTATGCTGTTGGNNCCTGCCTGACCTGGTTGTTTCCGGCATCAACTACGGCGAAAACCCCTCCACCGATATCACCATGTCGGGGACTGTTGGGGCGGCGCTCGAAGCGGCTGCGCACAATGTGCCGGCCCTGGCAGTTTCTTTGGAACTTGCCAGCGAAGATTGGTTCAGTTATGACAAAGAAGTTGATTTTTCAGCGGCGGCCTATTTTACCCGCTTCTTTGCCCGCCTGCTGCTCGAGCACCCCATGCCCGCTGACGTCAACCTCCTCAACCTGAATATTCCGGCACAGGCAACACCGGAGACTCCCTGGAAGGTAACACGGGTCAGTCGCAACCGCTACTTCAATCCCGTCGTAAAAAAGGATTCAGCGGAAACCGAAGAACATCTGGATTCGTTAATCCGCTTCAATGGCGACGACCCCAGCGATCAAGACAGCGACGTGCATGCGCTCAAGATCGACAAGCTGGTATCGGTCTCACCAGTCAGTCTGGATCTGACCTCGCGCGTCGATCTGAACGATCTTGAAAGCAGCTTCAGAAAATCCACAATGTAATTAAAAAAATTCAATAAAAAACTCCCGACTGGAATTTCCGGCCGGGAGCGTTTCGTTTAGAGGTTGAAGCGGATGTTGAGAATATCGCCATCTTTGACGATGTAGTCTTTGCCTTCCAGACGTAGCTTGCCTTTGGCCTTGGCCTCGGCCATACCGCCCAATTCCATCAGGTCGGTATAGGCGATCACCTCGGCGCGGATGAACCCCTTCTGCAGATCGGTGTGGATCTCGCCGGCAGCTTCCGGAGCGGTGGCTCCGCGGCTGACGGTCCAGGCGCGGCATTCGTCCGCCCCGGCTGTAAAGAAGGATTGCAGCCCCAGCAGATCATAAGAAAAGCGGATCATGCGGTTGAGACTGGGCTCGGCAATATTGTACTCGGCCAGGAAAAGGGCCGCTTCATCAGCCGGGAGCTGGGCAATATCGGCTTCCAATTTGCATTGCAAGGAAACCACATTGGTATGCTTGTGGGTGGATTTGATCTCCGGTTCCTTCTGGCCCTCGGACAGGTTCAAAACGACGAGTAGCGGCTTCTGGCTGAGGAAGCCAAACCCGGAGAGCAGTTTGTTCTCATCTACGCTGATGTCGATATCGCGCAGGGGAATGTCATTGCTGAGCGCCTCGTGAAAACGGGTGAACAGCACAAATTCGCGCTCCACCAGCGTTTTATCGCGGCCGACGCCTTTTTTCTTCTCTTCGCCCAGACGTTCCAGTTTGCGCTCCACAGCGATGAGATCGTTGAGCAGCAGCTCGGTCTCCATCACCTGAATGTCGCGCAGCGGATCGATCGTCTCGCTCACGTGAGGCACGTTCTCGTCCTCGAAGACGCGCACCACGTGGATGAAACCATCCATCTGAGACAACTGGTTGAGCAGGGCGCCTGAGATGCCGCTTTTACCAGCGCTGCCATCCAGCCCGGCAATATCCACATAGGTGACCTTGGTGTAGACGGTCTTTTTCGGCTTGAACATTTCGGAGAGTTTATCCACGCGCGGATCGGGAACATCAACGACGGCGGTGTGAATTTCGATTTTACCACTGGCGGGGCCGGTGGGCTGGCTGCCGCGGGTAAGCGCATTAAATAGAGTTGTTTTTCCTGTTTGAGGAAGTCCAATGATTCCAAGACGCATGATTCAAAAATCCTTGACCCGTTTAGATTTGTTAGTTATACTCTGACTTACCTGTGCCATAGGCACAGCTTTCCCATGCCGGAGTGGCGGAATTGGCAGANNCGGGAATGTGGGTTCAATTCCCACCTTCGGCACCTTCATTATAACATGCGCTCCCCGGTTGAAATTGCGGGGGGCGTTTTGTTTTAAGGCTTTTAAAGTTGGAGCCGCATCACTGGGTGGTGCTCGGAACGCCGTGCCGCTTCTACAAAACCGGCCGCGACAAAGACAGAGGTGACGCCGTGATACAGAGAACCGCTGTCTGAGCCGGGATGCGGGTCGACCGGGTAAGCCTCGATAAGCTGAGCTCCCTGGCTGTGCGCATACTCTATTGCGGCATGGATCAGCCCGGCCATCAGACCCTGCCGGCGGTAGTGCTTATCAATGAAGAAACAGTTGATGCACCAGACGGGTTTATCGTCCACGCGCGCCAGCACCCGGCTGCGTTCCAGCCGCGGGTACTCTTCGCGCGGGCCAATTGCCACCCAACCCGCCGGGGTTCCCTCTACAAAAGCGAGCAACCCAGGCACTTTATCGCTTTGAACGAGCGTTCGGGTAGTGTTTTTCTTCTCTTCGTGGCTAAAATTGCGGAAATCAGCCGTCGAAAGTCTCCACCATGTGCACCAACAGCCCGAACAGTTCCCGTTCGGTTCAAATAGTTGTTCAAAATCTGCCCAGCGTTCCGGAGTCAAAGGTAGATACCTGAATACATCACTTGTGTTCATGCCACTCGCTCTCCTCTTGTCAATAAACAAATTATAAACTGAGAAAATGGTCCACTCCAAGTTCTTGACAAACACTACCAAAAATATATAAAATGAATTCAGTAATGGAGCTTCATTCAGCAAATCACCTTTTCGAGAAATTATGGAGAACCCGCAAAGAAATAATAAAATTGATCGAAAAAGGTGTATATTGGAATTTGGAGGTTTTATGATGAAAAAAATCACAATCACTTTGCTTTTGAGTACTTTCCTGCTTGTCTTAGCAGGTTGCAGCACCCTATCTCCCGCGCCGGCGGCTCAAGCCCCAGCCGTAGCAACAGTGGCGCCCCAAACCCCGACTGTTATCTATGTTGTCGTCACTGCCACCCCTGCCCCGACTGAAATCCCCACACAAACGCCTGTAGCCACTGAAACACCTGCAGCGACTGCTACTCTGATGGCGACCCCGACAGCAATTCCAGTCATTATTCAACCGACCGACATAGCAGTTGCGGCTACGGCAAAAGTTGTTGCCACCGCCTCGCCGAAGACATTCGACGCTGATGGAACCGCGATCAAATCTTCATCGTATATCACCATTACCAACATCACCTATACCGGTGATAATAAAGCACTTATCACATGGAAGTCTGCGGGCGATACACCGAGTGCATTCTGGATCTTTTACTCCACTTCGTATAAACTGCCATTTTACGGTGGATATCCTGAATATGTGGTTGGTAATACAGCCCGTTCAGCTTATGTAGATGGCGACGCGGGCAGTATCGTCTATTACCGCATTTGCTTTTACAACGGCTCCGGCTGCGATTTTTACTCAAATTCTTACAAATTCACCTACCCGTCATAGTTAACAATCTTTTTCAATGACATTTGTAAGGGCACAGTCCTGCGTTATTGTAAAACGCATGCTGTGCCCTTACTTGTTTAACATAGGGGGCACAATGTATTGTGCCCCTACGGTTTTAATTGAAAGAATTTAAAGGGCCGATATCGAGTTATTCGTTTTGGGGAAATATCGAAAACGAATAAAACGAATCTTTTTCACTCGTCTTTCTCTTCGGAATCTGAATTTTGAGATGGAAGAGATTCCCCGAGAGCATCAGAAATGATGTTCTTGATGGTTTCCTGCAAAATTTGACACTGCGTATCTTCGTCGGAATCGGCAACCGCCTGAAAATAAGTGGGAATAGCAAGCGCGGGGGAATCTGTGGAAGCGGAAAGATATTTGATTAAACCACGATGGGTAGCCGAGATGGAGGGAGACTGATAACCTTTTCGTTTTACGCCAGGAACATCAAATTTATAGTTGTCTTCCTGGGTGTGGATGAGACGAGTGAGGGCCATGCTGGCAATGGACATGGAACGGAGGGTTTCGTTGACCTCGGTTAGATCTTTGGATTGAAGACCGATGGTAAAGAGATGTTCCATATATTCTTTGAAGTGAGTGATGATGTCTTTACAATCACAAAGTTGGGCACGGTCAACCGGGCTTAAGTTGGACAGGTAGCCCTGGCGGATATAGAGGCCATGTTTGATGGCGTTGTGGTTGCCAGGCTGACCGCCTTTTTTGCGGGGAGATTCAATAGACGATGGATCAATCATTGGGTTTTCGGACATGGGTGACCTCGATTGGGAATAGAAGGGTGGAGAGTGAGATTATAGTACATACGTTCTAATAAGTCAAGGTTTTTTATCCGCTAATTTCACAAATTATTGAAGAATATGCCGGGGAAACAAAAACCTGTTTTTTCTCACGCGGAGGCGCTGAGAACGCAGAGAAAACCTTAGGTAAAGGATAATTGGGAAAATTATACAAAGTGAGATGAATAATATTTTTTTTGAAAATCAAAACCTGGGCGAATGGTCATTCGCCCTACCTAACGCAAATTCACTCACGCGGAGAACATCTATGTAAATGGCAACAGGGGAATTTATGCAAAATGGGATGAATGATATTTTTTGGGAAAATAAACCTGGACGAATTGCACTGGTGATGCAGTAAAACTATTTATACCGGGCACAATGCATTGTGCCCCTACCATTTTAACAATGGGAAATTGATGTGCAAAAAAATATCGAATACAAATCACTTGACCTAAACCGGGCGAATGGCACCGATGAAGCGCCGATAATCCCTATTTTTTCTCACGCGGAGGCGCTGAGAACGCAGAGAAAACCTTAAGTAAGGGATAATTGGGAAAATTATGCGAAATGAGATGAATAATATTTTTTTGAAAATCAAAACCTGGGCGAATGGCCATTCGCCCTACCAGAGCCACATTTACCACAAACGGGTGTATACCAACATGCATACTGTGGAAGGGATCAAACATAGCGCAGCGGCGAGGCATCCTGGGAGTTGTGGCGCAGGTTTGCGCGTTCGTGGCGCGAAGCGAGCATTCCAAAANNCTACGGAATACAACAACGTATTTTGACTAGAATTATTCATGGTCTCGTTGTATACTCATATATACTAAAAAATCTTATGTAGAGGGCGTCCATGAAAGCCTCAGTCACGCAACAACATCTGGCGCATGGGCTGAGTATTGTCAGCCGTGCCGTATCACCCCGCAGTACTTTACCGGTACTTGCAAACGTGCTGGTCGCCACGGATGAAGGCCGTCTGCGCCTCTCGGCCACCAACCTGGAATTGGGCATCACCTGCTGGATCCCGGCACAAATCCAGGAAGAAGGCTCCATCACCGTACCTGCCCGCACCTTCGTCGACCTGGTAAGCACTTTCCCACCCGACCTGATGCAACTCTCTCTGGATATCCGCACGCAGACCCTGAACGTGGTCTGCAACAGTTCTGCCCATGAGATCAAGGGTATCGATGCGCAGGACTTCCCGCCCGTACCCGTACCCGATCTGAGCGAAGGGGTCGAATTAGACCTGACCTCATTTAAAGAGATGATCCAACAGGTGGC
>PMIV01000081.1:0-1991 GCA_003158355.1 Anaerolineaceae bacterium | reverse complement strand
GAACTGGTTTCGCAGTTGATCGATGGGAATTTCCCGGACTTTCGCGCCATCATCCCAAAGAGCTTCAAGACCCGTACCGTTGTTTCCACGGCGGTATTCCTCAAAGCCTGCAAACAGGCTGAGATCATTGCCCGCGAAGGCAACAACGTCATCCGTCTGAATGTGGTGCCGGATGAAGGAAATATCGGCCACATCGAGATCAATTCACAGACCGAGGAAACCGGTAAAAGTGATATTCAAATCGAAGCCACCATCGAGGGCGGCGCGATCCTGATCGCTTTCAATGTCAAATTCCTGCGCGAAGTGCTGGATGTGATGCGCACGCCAGATATCGCTCTGGAAACGAACACTAACAATGCGCCGGGAGTCATCCGGCCGGTGGGCGACGAAGATTATGTACACGTCATCATGCCCATGCACCTCGGTTAATTTCTCCGCCCTTTTATGAAATCCTTTCCCCTCTCCTGGCGAGAGGGGAACTCTTAAACAAACGAATAATTATTTCTAGAAATTATTATGGATTTTCTACCTAATTCTTCGGAAAGATTATTGAGTTTAATGCTCACCCTCGGACAGTATCCCATTCTGTCGACGCGTATTCGCACGCGCATGCGCGAGGAGTTGTTCCGCCGGGGCATCATCGACCTGCAAACGCTCGAAAAACAGGTTCGCGAAGAAGCCATCCAAACTCAGCGGGTGGAAGGGATCGATAATCCATTTCGGCAAGAACCCAACGAAGTATGGGAAACACGCCTGACCGCTGTGCGCAACCAGTTGACCGATCTGCTCTTCAGCCGCCATTTGAGTTTTGAGCTGCTCGAAGCGCTGATCGGCGAGGTGATGGAAGAACGCGGCATTCCCACCCTGGATCTGCATCTCACCATTAACCCTGAGATGGCCCCGATTGACCTGGTTTTCGAGCAGGCGCTGACCATTGAACAAATGCCGCAAGCTGAGCAGATCAATTACAAGGCGCGCCTGGAAGAATCACGGGTGGTGCTGATCCGCACCATGATCAGCGACCAACTGCGCTTCATCAACATTGCCAAAGAGTGGTTCTCCATCAACGACCTTGCCGAGATCCGCCGCCGCAAAATTGGCTCCGGGCGCATCGGCGGTAAAGCAGCCGGAATGCTATTGGCACAGAACATCCTCAAAAATAACTCTGAATTGAATGCCGGTCCCTGCATCTCCACACCGGAATCTTATTTCATCGCCTCGGATGAAATGTACACGTTTATGTCGATCAACAACCTCATCCGCTGGAATGACCAGAAGTACAAGAACGAAGAAGAAATGCGCAATCAATATCCGGCGATTGTGGAGGACTTCAAACGCGGCACTTTTGCCCCGGACACCCTGGACCAACTGCAAACCATGCTGATCAAGATCGGCAATAAGCCGTTGATCGTGCGTTCCTCCAGCCTGCTCGAAGATAATTTCGGCACTTCTTTTGCCGGGAAATACGAGAGCATCTTCTGCCCGAATCAGCTTGGTCTGAAAGAAAACCTGCAAAGTCTAACCCAGGCCATTGCCCAGATCTATGCCTCTGTGCTCAACCCCAATGCGCTGCTTTACCGGCGCACTAAGGGACTGCTGGATTATGACGAGAGGATGGCACTGCTCATCCAGGTGGTGGAAGGCGAACAGAACGGACGCTACCTGATGCCCCACGCGGCCGGTGTGGCCTTTAGCCGCAACCTGTACCGCTGGGCGCCGCAGATCCGCTCCGAGGATGGTTTTGTGCGCCTGGTATGGGGCCTGGGCACACGCGCTGTTGACCGCGTTGGCAACGATTATCCGCGCCTGATCGCGCTCAGCCACCCAACGCTGCGCCCCTCTAACGACGCAAATTCCGTCCGGCGCTATTCGCAGCAATTTATCGACTTGATCGATCTGGAAGATAATTCTTTCAAAACCCTGCCGGTTCATGACGTACTCGAAGCCAACTATCCTCCGCTGCGTTACCTGGCCCAGGAAGAGGAAGACGG
>PMIV01000253.1 GCA_003158355.1 Anaerolineaceae bacterium | reverse complement strand
AGTCTGGCTTCGCTCTCGTAGTACAGCACCTCATTTCGTGCCCCCAGCGTGTCAGAGTTGCCGGTCTTGACCGTCAAGGTCGTCCACACCGCCATATTCACCCTTGTCGATGTGGAGTTGTTCGCCGTCCCTGTCCAGGCGTACCCCGTGCCCAGGGAGCCGTCGCAGTAGGCGCTCGGCCAGGCCAGTTTTTCAGCCTGCACTCCGTCAAAATAGGCCACCGTCGTCGAATCCACCGCATTGTTGTGCAACTCCACTCGCAGGGTCAATGCCGCTGCCGTATTGTTGATATAGGTAGCCGTCAATTGCTCCCAGGCGCTGGTATTGCGGTTTACCTGCTCGATCAACGCGACGAGGCCAACCGTGTCATAGATGGCGATGCTGGCCATGCCGGCAGTGGCGCAGTAGGTCATAGCCTGCACGCTCAGTGGCTCCCCCGGCGCCAGGTTGATCGTTGTGGCTGCCTGGGCCTTGCTCTGGGCCGTACCTGCCGTGATCTTTAGGGATTTAGTACCCTTGTTGTATTTGGTCGTGTCCTGAGCCCACACAGCGCCCGTGCCGGCCTGTGTCTGAGTCCATCCGTCCGTGATATTGGTCTCAAACGATGGATTCACCACCAGGTTGGTGGTCGCCCCGCCGTCGTTGCGCCGTACCACGATCTTGCTGGCCGTCGACCAGGCGCTCAGTTTCTTATCCAGGTACAGATCAACCCCGTTGCCCACTTTCGTGAACAGATAGGTCAGGTCCGCCCCCAGCGAACTTCCGCCGATCAATTCGATCTCGTTCACCACATCCGTCGCATCCACATTCACCGAGACGTTCTCGGCGTGCGCATTGGCTGCATCTGTCAGATCGGTGTTGACCGCAAACGGCGCTATATCCTGCACGGCGCCAAAATAATGCAATTTCTTGTCATAGTCCACGTACCACCTGGCTCCGCTTTGGGTCGCCAGCCAGGCGATGATGTCATACACTGCTATCAAATTGAATGTCTTCGAGGGGATGGTGCGCACGGCGGTCACGCAGCTCGAGGCGTCATAATCCGCCAGTTCCGGGCTGGCTGCGAATACCGCCGCGATGATNNACCCGGATATCCTGCCAGCCGCTCACTGCCGTGCCGTTCTTATCGCTGATCTGGATGTCCAGCGTGTCCAGCTCCTCGTTGATAGCCGAAGTGACCGTGATCACGTGCTCGTTCAAGTCCACGTTCCCGGTCACGTCCACGCTGTCCAGCAGCACCTGCAAAGCAACGGTGTCAGTCATTATTTACCCATCCTCTGTAGCCTGATTTTCTGCATCACCTTGTTCGCCACAGCGTCCGGATCCCCAGCGCCGTTGACGATGATAGTAACGTTTCCTCCCAAACTTCCAGTGGGATAAACTTGTCCTGGTTGATTAAATACAACCGGCTCAGGACCTTTTTCGCCCACCATCATCACTTCTCCGGCACCAAATAAACCGCCGAGTGCCTTATTTGAGGGAGGTGTTGAAGTGTAACTAAATCCGCCTCCTGTTGCTTTTGAATCTGCAACTTGATATTTTCCACCGGAAACGACACCCGTATATGTTCCGCCATTGGCTGCTTTTTCTCCAGCAGAAGATGAACCTGTTGCGGTATAGGTGTATCTTGGCGTATCACTGTCAACCTCTTGCCCGGTATAAGGCACTCCAGAATAATTTGAGACAACGTTTAATTGGATCGTTTTTTCAGCGGGTAAATTGAAAATATTTACTAAACCATCATAATAATTCTCCGCTTCTTGTGTCGCCTGTCTCATTGAATCCGCATTGTTGATTAATCCTTTATCATTCTCTGGATATTTATTGATAATTAATTCCAAACCCTTGTAAAGGTTATAGTCAGCGTCGCTCAAAATACCCATATGATGTCCTAATTCAAGTTGAGCATCTGAATCCAAATGGGAAGCAATTTGCTGGTAGATCATATCCGCCGTGGTTTTACGAATAGCCTCGTCAGCTTGTTCTTGCTTTGTTTTATTTTCATCCAGGCTGTTGTTCAACCCGGCGATCGCGCCCGGTCCGGCTGCCAGCGCATTTTTTTCATCATCCAGAGCCTTTTGGGTTTTATTTATTTTGGTGGCCAGATCTCCGGAAGTATTCCCGCTTTCGAGCATTTCTTCTTTATAAAGAGCCAGTTGATCCTTTAGATCGATGATCTTCTGCGGTGCCTCGGCATAGACATCCTTTTGCCATTTCAATGATTCTGTTAACTTATCCTGCTCGGTTGTCAGGTCTTTAGTTGTTTCAGCATAAGTTTGTTCGGCCTTAAGTAATGTACCGCTGATTCCGGCTTTTACAGCAGCAATAGCATCTTCTTCCGAAAGCAAACCACTGGTAACTGTGTCTCCGGCGGATACAAAGGTTTTGGCCCAGTTATCGGTACTTTGCATCATATCTTCGTAATTCTTTATAAATATTTTGGCAGCTTCACTGGTACCGTCGGCAACGGCGAATAGTTCATCTTGGGAGGATGCTTTAGCTGCTGCCAATTCATATTGGAGGGAATTTGACCAGGCGGCCATTGCCAGGCTATCTTCATTTGTGGATTTTTTATTATCGGCCATATGGTTATCCCAACCTGCCCAGAACTCATTCCAGGCTCTGGCAATGGGAACAAAATCTTCACCCATAACTTCATTGAGATTTTTCTGAGCGTTTTTTAGGTCAGTACTTCCATCACTGGCGGTATTCATTGCTGCTGCAGTTCCGCCAACCTTTGCATTCACAGCATCCAGAATGACCTCTTGAGCCTGAGCTATTTGGTTAGTATCGACAAAATTCTGGATCAATTCCTTTTGATCGTCGGAAAATTTGATCCCGGCTTTTTGCAATTTTGTCAGGCTTCCAACGGGGTCATTGAGCGCCATTCCCAAAGATTTTGACGAACTTTCCAGACCACCAAACGTGGTCGACATATCGATAGCAGTTTGAATTGCTTTAGGGAAAATACTTCCACCAATATTTTGATAGGTAAGCATCAAAGACTGGGCATTGATGACATTATCATCCTCGATACCATTCAACCTGGAAAGTTTTTCAGCCATATCCATCAATTGATTGCCAGTCATATCTACCTGGTCGCCGGTTGATTTCAGAATGGCATCTTGTTTTGCAGCGATAATATTGAAGTTATTTGCTTCACTTTCGGCTTCTTTGGCCCAATCAATAAACTTCTTTCCCACGGCCACGGCAGCAGTTAATGCGCCGGCGTAAGTAAGACTCAACCCGGTCACCGATTGAAACCCGGAGCTCAATTCCTTCAAAGCAGACTTGGTATCTTTATCCCCAAACCCGCTCTTCATCGTATTAATAACAATATTAATTACACTGTCAGCCATTTTTCACCTACCAATAAAGTTGCCTAAATAGTCTGCCGCCAGCCCTCTGGTTCTATGTTTGTTGCGAGGAGGGCGCAGCCCGACGAAGCAATCCCGCCTTTAGTTCCACCTGCGCCAGTTACTTCAAACCCGCTTCCCTTTTCCACTTCTCGCGGATCTCTTCCACCCGCTGCTGCCCCTCCCGCATACCCGGTAGATCCTCGGCCATGGCCAGTATCCGATCCATTACCTCATCTGACACGAACTGCACCTCCCACGGTGCCACGAACGGCCCCCCCAGTGCTTCGTTTACCATCTTTGCCTTGCTGATCGCGATGAACCATTCATCATTGGTCTGCCCTTCCTGTACTATTTGCAGAAGGGCAGACTCAATTAGTTTTTTAATGCCTCGCGGTGTTCGTTGATCAATTCAAATGTGCGCTTGATCAACCAGTTCATTAACATCGGGTCGGTTTCCTCAGCCTGCGCGAATAACGCAATCACATCTTCTTGCGTGAGCGGTTCTCCGTTTTGGTGCCAGACCTTCCCGTACCAGCTTTCTATATCTTCGTTCAATTCGACAATATGTTTCTTGATAGCATCGATGTGTTTCTGGTCCGGTTCTTTTTCATCTTTGGCGGTTTTCAATTCATCCAGGGCGGCTTTGAATGACACAAAGATTGAATCATGCTCCATCCCTATTGCCTTTGGGAAGTTCACCCATACTTCGATGACCGCTTCCTCCCCAAATTCAGGCGCGTAATCGCTCAGATGGATGCTTTTGAAGATCTTCGGTATCTCAAAATTAAAAGACATTTGGTAATCCTCCTACAGAGTGGCAACGCCAGTGATCACCTTCGGCACGATCAACTTGCTGCTTACCGGGTCATATTGTCCATGCAGCACCAGGGTATCCAGGTTGCCCCCCTTGCCTCGGTCGTTCTGCGCCATCGGGATAACGTCCTCGATGTAGCCGCACAGATCAAACTGCACCAGCGCATTCTTGCCCGTGCCGCCGATCACAGGCCCGTTTAGTGCCAGGCGTGCGCATTTGAACGTCCCAATTGCAGCACGCAGCGCTTCTGTGGCTGCCCCACGTTTCGCAGTCAAATTCAACAAGAAACTGAGTGGCCCCTGGCCGATCTCATCGAATGTTTC
>PMIV01000199.1 GCA_003158355.1 Anaerolineaceae bacterium | reverse complement strand
CATAGCATAGAATAAAAGTAAAATAAAAGGGTAAGGAAGAGATGGCAGGCAAATGATCCTGGTAATCGACGGACATAATTTGATCCCGAAAGTTCCCGGCATCAGCCTCAGCGATTTGGACGACGAAGCCAAGTTGATCGAGCTGATCCAGGAGTACTGCCGCCTCAAGAGAACCACTGCCGAACTCTTCTTTGACGGCGCGTTACCGGGCTTCACCAGCGGGATCAAAGGCGGGCTGGTCCACATTCACTTCATCCGTAAAGCGAGCAGCGCCGACCAGGCCATCATCGATTATTTAGCCCAAAAGGGTAATGCCGCCCACAACTGCAAAGTGGTCAGTTCCGACCTGCATGTGCAGGTGCAGGCCCGCGGTCTGGGCGCCGCCATCCTCTCTTCCGATCAGTTCGCGCATGACCTGGTCACCGCCCTGTCGCAGGACGAAAAGAGTGAGCAGGGCGAGAGCAAACCCCTTTCCCCCGCCGAAGTGGAGGAGTGGCTGAAAATTTTCAACTCCAGGAAAAATTAAAATAATCTTATCAATCTTTAATGTAATTATGATAATTCGGATGTATATTATCTATTAGACATCACTTTATTGGTATGGGGTTATGGTGTCCTCCACCCTAAAGGTGGATATCCCTCCCTGAAGAATGACAGGCTTGTCCCCCCCAGGCCTGTCATTCATTTTTTAAATTAATTTGTCCACTAATTTCACTAATATTCACGAATTATTTAATCTCAAACCCTGGTTAATCGTGCCCGGGATGCAGGGTGAAATAAAAAAGATCAGCCCCGTAAGGGCGACCTGCCGGTCGCTCCAATGTGACTCACAATTAAGAAAAATAATAAAAAAAACAAACTCGAAAAGCCAGTCGGACTGCTCTTCGAGGACAGAAACTTTGCAAACTACTTAGATGACTGACTCTCAAGAAAAAAATCAATAGCAATTATTATAAATTGGTTATTTTCGACATTCTGGTGTTTGATCAGGCTTGTTTAATATACCAATTATTGGGATTCATAAAGCTGATACTTACAAGACTCAAGTATTGTCTTGCAAGTTTGATCCTTTACGATGACGTCTCCTTCGGGGTGTAACTAGGTGAGCCAATACGACACCTGCAAGGTATTATTTTGAAATCCTTGATCTATAATAAAAGGAGAGTCGGAATCCTTTTTATCGGAATTGTGTAAAATTATCTGCATAAAAATAGTGCATCTTGGATGTCCAGGTGGCAGATTGAGAAAATCAGGAGGAAAAATGAATAGAAAAAGGTTTGTTGTTCTTGGAGTGCTTGGTTTTGTCCTTTCTTTAGCGGCAGTAGGATGTGGTAAACAAGCAACCGCAACCACGGCCCCGGCAAGTACTACCGGACCGCAGCTCCAGGCCACCCCGGCAAGCGTCGAAACTGCTGCGAGCACAGTGGGCCCGACGAACAGCGGTATTCAATGGCCATCGAAAATGCCAACAGATGTTCCCCAGTTCACTTATGGAACGATCACCGGATCCAACAATAATGTCATGGGAAGCATCCAGGCAGCATATAAAAATGTAAGTAAGGATGCGTTCACCAAATACAAAGCTGACTTGAAAGCGGCTGGCTGGAAGATAACGAACGCAACCCAATCCGCAGATGGATTTGAGATCGATGCCGCGAAAGCGCCGCGCGGGGTTGTCGCCATGTTCATCAACTCAAAAAATGACGGGCTCAAGGGAGCAATCACCTATAACGATAAAAGCGGCCAATAAAACCTCAGCCGAAAGATACGATCGTTATTAGTCATCGGCAACGCTTTTTATGTAGCCTAACCGGGGAAAGTAACAAGCATGACCAAATAATCTTTTTATTCTTTTTAGTGTCTTCCACACAAAAGGTGGATATCCCTCCCTGAAGAATGACAGGCTTGTCCCCCCCAGGCCTGTCATTCATTTTTTAAATTAATTTGTCCACTAATTTCACTAATATTCACGAATTTTTTTACGAACCTTGGTAAATTATGCCCTGGAAACAGAATGAAATAAAAAATGATCAGCCCCGTACGGGCGACCGGCCGGTCGCCCAAATGTAACTCATAATTCAGAAAAGTAATAAAGAACAACCTCTACTAGCCAAATGATCTGCCTTTCAAGTAAAAACTTTGCATAAATAGGAGGGGGCCTCTACCCCCATGAAAAACGTTTACCACTATTTCACATATCTACAAATATAACTGGGGAATCCGAACAAATTAGCGTAGGGGGGGTGCCCTCAATTTTTATTAAAAACACCCTCGGAAAGCCAAATAATCTGCTTCTCATTTAAAAAACTTTGCGCAAATAGGAGAGGGCCAGCCCTCGGAGCCAGTTAAATAAAGGCTCGAAAAGCAAATGCTTTTCGAGCCTTCAAATGAATGGCGGAGAGGGTGGGATTCGAACCCACGATACCTTGCGGTATACTCGCTTTCCAAGCGAGCGCGTTAGGCCAACTGCGCTACCTCTCCATCGACCTTTGGGGTCAAGCGGGAATATTATACCATTGAAGTTTTAAAATAATCCAGTTTTAGCGGAATCTGATTTTCAGCCTGATTACGGTAAAATGGAGGCATTGATTTCAACTGAAAGAGAGTAGCAATGTATTCAGAATTTACGATTTCGTTGACCGATATGACCTTTGGCGGAGATGCCCTGGGCAAGCTGCCGGATGGCCGCGCGGTGTTTGTCCCATTTGGGTTACCCGGCGAAACCGTGCGCATCCGCCTCACAGAGGAGAAATCCACCTTTGCCAGGGGACAAATATACGAGATCATCACCCCATCACCGCTGCGCATTCAAGCGCGCTGCCCCTATTTTGGCAGCTGCGGCGGCTGCAGCTATCAACATCTCGCTTACCCCGATCAACTCAGCCTCAAGCAAAAGCTCGTCGCTGACCAGTTGAAACGTCTGGCCGGGTTGGCAGATTTCCCGGTGGAGCCCATCGTCGCATCCCCCAGCCCCTGGTATTACCGCAACACCATGCAGTTTCGCGTTTCGCCCGCCGGCAGGCTGGGGTTCCAACGCGCCAATTCCACCACCTTTATCGAGATCAAAGAATGCTTTCTGCCGCAAGAAAACATCAACCAGCTTTGGCCGCAGTTGGACCTCGAAGAGAACTCCGGCATCGAGCGCGTCGTCATCCGCGCCGGGGGTGAAGACGACCTCATCCTGGGGCTGGAGTCGCAGCAGGAGCTGCCCCCCGAATTTTCGGTGGATTTTCCGATCTCGGTCGTCTATTCCAACGGCGATGATTCCACCGTCTTCTCCGGGGATGAATTTGTGCTGATGGCGGTCAGCGGACGCAGTTTCAAAGTCTCCATCAAATCATTCTTCCAGACCAATATTCCTCAGGCCGAAGCGATGGTCGCTAAAGTGCTGCAGTTGTCAGGCGATCTCAGCGGTAAAACCGTTCTGGATGCCTACTGCGGCGTCGGGCTCTTCTCCGCCTTCATGGCCGGGCAAGCCGCCCAGTTGATCGGCATTGAGCTTTCCGATTCCGCCTGCGACGACTATGCCACCAACCTGGACGAGTTTGACAACGTTTCGTTGTACATGGGGGCGGTAGAGCAGGTGCTGCCCTCGCTTGAAATTCACCCCGAGATCGTGGTCATCGACCCTCCGCGCGCCGGCCTGGATCAACGCGTCATCGCGGCCGTCACGGCAGCTCAACCTGCCAAGGTGATCTACGTCTCTTGCGACCCGGCCACTTTTGCCCGCGACGCCAAACGCTTCATCCAGCAGGGCTACAGCCTGGTCAGCGTAGCTCCCTTCGATCAGTTCCCGCAAACGCACCACATCGAAACCATTAGCTTATTTACATTGACAGATTGATCCTTCTAGCACATTTATTGCAACGTTTCTGAAATATAGCAATATAATTAAGTCATTAGGTTGTGTGCCCAATGAACTGAGTGTTTACGGAGGAGAAAATGAAAAATAAGATTTTAGTCATTACTACGATGGTGCTCGTTTGTCTGCTTGCAACGGCTTGTAATTATTCTACTGGAGGGACTACTACCTATGTGGTAGTAACCTCAAATGCAACCCTGACAGCCTTGTTTGATACAAGCAAAAATATTCCTGCTACTGTGACCCCTTATTATGTGATTGTCACCAACACACCCAGCCCCGCCACCGCCACAGCAGTACCCACCAATACCACGGTACCTACTTCCACAACTGTGCCTACGGCAACCTTAGTACCTTCAGCGACTCCAAATTTGTTCCCGCCTCCGCCCTCTGCTCCCAATGCAGGGCAAGCCTCAGGACGTTCCGGAACACTGATGAAAGCCGGTTTTATTAGCACGACCCCAGTGATCGATGGTTCCTGGGATGATTGGAAAGACTACACCACCCAGTACCCGATGACCGCTGTCGTATTTGGCAGGAATAATTGGACTGGTGCAGATGATTTATCAGCATCATATGCCGCCGCCTGGGATTATAACTACCTGTATGTTGGCGTAAAAGTTCATGATGATGTGTACGCCCAACATGCCACCGGCGCTGATATCTACAAAGGCGACAGCATCGAGATTCTGCTGGATAAGAACTTGAACAGTGATTATTACACCCAGAGCCTCAACAATGATGATTATCAATTAGGCATCTCCGGTGGAAATTCGTCCGCCGGCATTGCCCCCAGCGCTTACATGTGGTTCCCCACCTCGTGGAGTGGCCCGAGATCGGATATTACCATTGGTTTCTCAACTGAACCCGGAATCTACCACATCGAAGCTCGTATTCCCTGGTCCGATTTTGGCATCAACCCCTCAAACGGTATGCATCTGGGGTTTGCAGTATCTGCCAGTGACAACGACGTTACCAACCAGAATCTGCAGCAATCCATGGTGTCGTCCGCTCCCTACCGATCCTTGGTCAACCCGACTACCTGGGGAGAACTCGTTCTCACCAAGTAATTACATCTTCTACGATAAAAAATCTGCCAACAAATCGTTGGCAGATTTTTCTTTTAGAATAAGATTGAGGTCATTTCTTTGCGATACTGCAGGGTTTGTGTTCCCTGCGGATCGACCAGTTCCATCAGCGCCAGCGCTACCTCGCGGGCACGGTCGCGGCGGAAATGTTTTTCCTGCCGTAAGATATCCATCAGTCCATCCAGGCTGGCGTAAATATTACCGCGTACTGCCAGACGGATGGAATTACCGAAAGCCGCATCCAGATCGGTTTCATTCGGAATCAAGTTTGCCTTCAAGTCTTCCATGGCACGGATCAGGGGAATGAGCAGTTCTGCCTGATTGTATTCACGGCAGGCTGGGAAGATTCGCAAAATTTGATTCGCTTCAACGGAATTCCCGCGTAATAAATTTATTTTCATCAGGCCCAAAAGAGCCCCGGCCGATTGCTTATCCACTTTCAAACCTTCTTGATACGCTTTTTCAGCCAGGTCCAGCTTTTGTTCTGCCAGCAAACTGTCACCTTTTTCGACCGACAAATTCGCCGGGCTGGGAGGTAATATCTGGCGAATGAAATCACGTACGCGAACTTCCGGCTGCATGCCCGCAAAATCAGCCACCAGATTGCCTTCACTAAAGGCAACCACTGTGGGCAGCGAGCGTACTTTACAGCGCAAAGCCAGATTGGGGTTCACATCAGCATCTACCCGCGCCAGGCGGAAAGCTCCGCCGGCTTCCTGGGTCAGTCTTTCTAACAGAGGGGATAGTTGTTTACAGGGGCGGCACCAATCTGCCCAGAAATCTACGATCACCGGCGTATTCTGAGAATACGCGATCACCTCATATTCAAAATCTGCTTCTGTGACTGAAATAATGTTTTCTACCATTGGATGTCAACTCCAAAAATGTACAGCGATGTTTATTCGCCTTCACCGTTTTCACCATCTCCGTCCCTGGCTGGAGCGGTTGGCTGTTCCAAACGCACAAGCTCGCCATGAACATCGATGATTACTTTAAAACCGGTCATGCCTAAATAAATGCGTGCTTCTTCAGGGATGCCGGTTTCCAATAATTGGTCGAATTGCCTGTTCAGATTTTTCAACTGATTCTGAATGATGGCATAGGAAAAAAGATCTTCCTGCCCCAGCATTTTCGCGGTTTGATCTGCGATCACGTCTTCATTACCAGCAATTTGGGAACCCAGCGTATCCAATACCTTTAAGTCTACTTCTTTAGAAGCAATATGGCGCATAAATCCGGCGTCATTAACTACGTAACAAGGTTCACTGCCTATGGTTGAAGTACCCACAGGCTGATCATTTTCATCAAAAACCAACCCCTTAAATAAAGGTTCAAGGTTCATCATTCTAACTCTCCTGAGTCAATTATAAGGCAAAGTGCACTGCAACTTTGTTATTATTTTGTTAGAAGATAATTGAATTTGTGTCAGATAAATTACTCTAGCGAGAAAGAGACAAATTATGCTCAACTGATAGAGATGGTCACTGCCGTACCCGGCCGTTTATAGAATTTCTGCTCCGAGAAGGGGACTTCGGGTAAAGTCCAACGGTAGATCCACTTGGCGCCTTCTGAAGGCAGATTGATGCATCCGTGGCTGCGCGGTTCACCAAAATCATTATGCCAGTAAGTACCGTGGAAAGAAATTCCGTCGTCATTGATGAAACTGACCCAGGGTACGCCGGGTAGATCGTAAGTATTGGCAGCGGCTTTGTTGCCGTTCACCATATGCCGGGACGGCCGTTTGTAGTCCGAAGTAAAGTCGCCCGTGGGAGTGAGGTATTTGTCAAAATATTTCGTTCCACTTGAACAACGGATCATTTGCACCGCCGTATCCCCTTCATAGGCGACCACGATCTGGTCGTTGAGGTGCACTTTAATGTGTTTTTCCTCTGCGGGTACATTTGGCGATAACAGAGAGACCTCATCTGCTGAGATCATTCTTAAATGAGCGGCGTTCACAAAATAATGGAATTGATAAAAATCCTCTAGGATCTCATACCAATCCTGACCGGAGTCATCTTTTACGCTGCCAATGACCCAGTGCGTTGTCGAATAGTACATACGGTAAGCGACCAATTTTTTAAGCACCGGATTCCAGATCGCATCAGAAAAAGGCACCGTCAGTTCCGCCAGTTGCCCGCCTGCCGCGATTGTGCTGACCACCGGATTTAGATCAATGCGCACCGGTTGTACTCCCCCGGAATGCACATACCCCTCGCCATTGATCCTGTACCAAACCTTGTTATACGTGGGTTCACCTGTGCCGATCGCCACTTCGTTGATGGGCAGTACCAGGTCTTTGTAATATGTATTCACGACCTTGCCATCCAAAGAAGGGCTGTCATATGCTTTCGTGTTATTTGCCACAATTCTGCCCATCGAAACCGTGTTATCTTGATGCAAGATCGAATTTGCCAGCACCGATCTTGGCGCTGCCAGCGCGAATAATGCCACCAGTGAGGCACCACTTAGTTTGAGAAATTCCCTGCGGGAGAGGTCGGTGAGATCAAACTGATTTTGCATAGCGATTTCAATAATGAATGTTGACCAAAGTGCCAATCGAAGCCCAGTCGAACATCCACTCCGCGTCAGAAGTACGCATGTTGATGCAGCCGTGGCTCATCGGGTGACCAAAATTGTTATGCCAGTAAGTGCCGTGAATGCCGTACCCCTCGTAAAAATACATAGTGTAGGGCACATCCGGAAGATAATAGTCGTCTCCGGTCATCAAGGTGGATAAATATTTTACATAGATGTGATACTGCCCCGTAACCGTGGGATGAGCCGCCACCCCTGTGGATACCAGGAAGGATTTCACCAGCGTATCACCGTCATAAGCATACAGCATCTGATTGGTGAGATCCACATCAATCCAGCGTCCGGTATTGCCGCTGTTAGAAACAGGCGGAACGTAAACTCCAGCCTGGGTGGGCTGCGGAACCGGTGTATTTGTTGGCCAGGGAGTATTTGTGGGCAGCGGAGTTTCTGTTGGCAGCGGTGTGGGTGTTTCTGTGGGGGTCGGGGTTGCCGTCTCTGTAGCTGTCGGCGTGGGGGTGAAAGTATTGGTCGGGGTTAAAGTAGGCTTTTCCAAAATGTCAACCGGCAAAGGGGCCGAAGCGCTGTTCGCCAGAGCAGCCCAGGCCGGCAGCGCAAACCAGACCACCGCCAGAGCCAACAGCAAAAACAAGAGGATAAGCCC